>DATNBU010000001.1 GCA_035571835.1 Candidatus Limnocylindrales bacterium
GCTTCGCACCGGTGTACAGCCCCGAGAAGTTGCGTCCTTCGGCGCCCGCCGGCTGCGCGAGGCCCGCAAGACCGAGAAGCGTCGGCGCCACGTCGACGATGCTGACTTCGCCCGCGACTTCGGCGGCCGACGGACGCAGCCCCGGAACCTCGAGCACGAACGGAGTGTGCAGCACCTCTTCGTAAAGCGTGCGGTGGTGGCCCTTGTTGCCGTGCTCGAAGAACTCGTCTCCGTGATCGGCGACCACGGCGATGATCGTGCGGCCGCTAAGGCCAAGACGCTCGATCGTCTTGCGAAGCCGCGCGATGTGGTCGTCGACCAGGCGGATCTCGCCGTCGTACAGCGCGATCAGGTGCTGCAGGTCGCGCGGGTTCATCGACTTGTCGATGGCGGGATCGAAGTAGAAGTTGTTGCCGGTGACGGTGCCCTTGTAGTCCGGGTCGAACATCGTGTCGTACGGCGCGCCCGGCGCATAGTCGTAGTGCACGTCCCAGAAATGCAGGAACAGGAAGAACGGCCTGTCGTGCGAGCGCGCGAGGAACGCGTCGGCCGCATCGATGAGCGCCGGCGCCGTGACGCTGCGGTACGACTCCTCGTTGGTGTCGAAATGGATCGTGCGGTCGTCGTAGTCGTCGAAGCCGCGCGCGAATCCGTAGCGCGAGCTCAGGTAAGGAGCCGATACGATTGCATGGGTTTCGTAGCCGCCGCTGCGAAACGCGTCGGCGACGGTCTCGACGCTCTCCGGAAGACTGCGGTCGTCGGAGACGACGCCGTGGCCGAGAAGCGAGCGGGCCGTCAGCAGCGACATGTGCGCCGGCAGCGTCCACGACGTGGTGCTTGTGCTGTGGCGGAACACGACTCCGGCGCGACCGATCGCATCGATGGCCGGCGACGTTTCGCGGCCGTAGCCGTAGATGCCGAGATGGTCGGCTCGCAGGCTGTCGATCGAAATCAGCACGACGTTGTCGCCGGCTGCCGGGGAAGCAGCCGGCGGCTCGGGCGGCTGCACCGGAGGCCGGGCATTGGCGTCCCGCGATGCAAGGCCCGCCGCAAACAGCGCGAGCACGACGGCCGCGGCCGCGGTGGCCTCGATGGTTACGCTGCGCGCCAGCACGGCACGCGCGGCGACGCCGGCCATGAGCAGCACGGCAATCGCGAATCCGGCTCCGCCCTGGACCACGTCGCGGAACACGGCGCGCAGCAGATTGAACGCGGTCGCCGACTCCGGCGTCTGGAAGGCCGCAGCCCAGACCGCAATGTGAACGAACAGGCACGTGACCACAATCAGCCCGAGAGCCCTTCGCAACCGGTCACTGTGGCACGCTTCGGCCGGGCGGCCGACCGACGCCAGCGTGAGCAGCGGAGCGAGCACGAGCGCCACCAGCGTCGCGACCGCAATGTTGATCGCGACCAGCTCCGGCGCGAGCGCGAGCTTGGACGCGAAGCCCTGCGGTACGAAGCTCTGCAGCAGCAGCGGAATCGGAAGATGGTCGGCGCAAAGGAAATAGATCTTCGCGAACGCGTCGTATGCGTGCGTCGGAAAGAAGCGGTACGGCGCCAGCAGCAGGTCGCGGTTCAGCCACGCAACCAGCAGCGTCTCGATGACGGCCTGCATCGTGCCGAGAACGATCCCGGCAACGGCCAGATCGATGAAGCGACGTTTCACCGTGACAGATCCGGGCGCACGGGGGAAAGGTCGCCGGCGAAGCCGATTCGTTCGCGAACCACGTAATGAGGGCGGTGCTTCACTTCCTCGAAGATTCGTCCGACGTACTCACCGATCACGCCGAGCGAGAGCAGCTGCACGCCGCCGAGGAACAGCACGATCACGACCGTGGAAGTCCAGCCGGCGATCGGCGTGCCTCCGAAGAGCCGCGCGAGCAGCAGATAACCCATGTAGCCGAGCGCAATGGCGGAGACGAGAAGGCCGACGTTGCTGACGAGGCGCAGCGGCACGTACGAATACGAAACCAGCCCGTCGAACGCGAGCTTCATGAGCTTGGCCAGGTTGTACTTGGACTCGCCGGCAAAGCGGGCTTCGCGGTTGTACTCGTATCCGATCTGCCGGAATCCGGCCCACGTGCGCAGGCCGCGCACGAAACGGTTGCGCTCCGGCATCGACTTGAGAATGTCGATCACCCGCCGGTCGATCAGCGAGAAGTCGCCCGAGTCGAGCGGGATGTCGAGATACGACACGTGCCGCAGCAGCCAGTAGAAGGCCTTGTACGCGCCGCGCTTGAAGAAGCCTTCCTTGCGCTTCTGGCGGATCGCGTAGACGACGTCGTAGCCTTCGCGCCAGCGCGCGATCATGTCCTTGAGCACTTCGGGTGGATCCTGCAGGTCGCCATCCATCGCGATCACCGCCTGGCCGCGCGCGTGATCGAGGCCGCACGTGATCGCCGTCTGGTGCCCGAAGTTGCGTGAGAAATGGATCGACCGGAAGCGCGGATCGCGCTTGTGAAACTCGCGGAGCATGCGCTCCGAGCCGTCGCGGCTGCCGTCGTTGACGAAAATGACTTCGTACTCTTCCCCGAGCGCGCCGAGCGACGTCGACAGACGCTCGAACAGGCGGTCGAGCGTCTCTTCCTCGTTGAAAATCGGAATGACGACCGACAGCATCGGCGTCACGTCAGTTTCGCTCACACCTGTTCTCCCCACTGGTTTCGGTCGCTCCCGCTCCACCTGGTTCCGGTCGCTCCCGCGTCACCTGGTTTCGGTCGCTCCCGCGTCACCGGTCATCGCGGCCCGACCGGCTCCCGCAAGCCTTCGTAGACCGCCTCAATCTGCGGCAGCACGCTGTCCCACGTCAGCCGCTCGAGAAACGTGCGCCGCGCCGCATCCCCGAGGGCCCGCCGCTCCCCGGGGTCGCGACGGCAGCGATCGAACGCGCGGGCCATGGCGGCTGCGTCGTCGTCTGCGACGACGATACCGTCGACCCCGCTGCGAAGGATCTTCGAGCCGCAGCCGGCGGAGACAGTCGCCCTGGCCGCGCTCATGTAGTTCAGAAGCTTGACAGGATAGCCGGAACCGAGTCGCCGCGGTAGCGTCAGAATGTCGCTCGCGGCCATGGCTCGACGCGTCTCGTCGTGACTGCGAATGACGTGGATCTTGAGGACATCCCCGAGCGCAGATGCTTCGGCGATGGCGGCGAACGATCGGGGGACCGAATGCGTCGCGATGAGCAGCCGGACGGGCTGCTGTGCCGGCTCGCGAGCGGATTGCCGGCCCGGCATCCCGCTGGCAAACAGCCGCATCGCTTCGAGCAGCAGCGGAAGGTTCTGGTACGCGTCCAGATTTCCGCAGTAACCGACCACGAAATCGTCTTCGGCAAGCCCGAACGCGGCCCTGTCCACCGCGCTCGCCTGATCGCCTCCGTCGTCGTGTACGGCCGGCGGTATGACGGAAATCGAGCGAGCCGGTGTCCCGCATTTCACGAGTTGCGCGGCCGACCACTCGCAGAGCGCAATCGTGCGGTCCGCGCTGCGCGGAATCGTTCGGTCGAGGAGTCTGCCGAGGGCCGACGCGAGCCGTCGCGGGATGCCGCCGTGGAAGTACGTTTCGAGCTCATCGCCCATCAGGTTGTGGCTGTGGTAGACGACCGGAACTCCGGTGACGGCTCGCGCCACGAGGCCTGCGACAGCGGCTTCGTAGTTGTGAGCGTGGATCACGTCGATGCCGTGCCTGCGGACGACGCCGATGAGCCTTGCGGCCAGCAGCCCGTCGAGAAGCGGCTTGGCGAGGTTCGGCCCGGACCGGCGCGAGTCGTCGCCCGGTACGCGCGGCGTGCGATGATGGCTGTAGCCCCGCCCGGTCGTATCGTCGCCCTGCCCATAGGTCAGCAGGTGCACGCGATGACCGGCGGCCGCGAGCCGTTCGGCCATCTGGCCGACGAAGACCTGCGAGCCCTGCGGAGACGGAAACGGACAGGCCGCGACCAGCGCGATGTTGCGTTTCAAGACAGGTATCCGAGCGCACGAAGCCGCTCGCGGACCTCATGCTCTTGTTCGTCGTCGTATTCGAACAGGCCCGGAAGTCCTGGCATTGCATCGCTTACGACCGGCTCGAGCGCCTTCGTCGAAACGAGCGACCGACCTTGCATCTCGGCCGACGGCTCGACGCCGGCCAGCGCACAGACGGTCACGCCGAGGTCGGCCAGCGTGCACTCAGCCGCGACAGCTGCGGCGTGCGGACTATCGGCCGCCGGCGTGCCCGGCCCGGCCAGCACGGCCATTCCGTATGGGCTGTGCACGCCGCTCGTCGACGTGCCTTTGGCCCCGCTGGCCTCGCTGCCTCGCATCCGGCGCAGCCATTCGCGCTCGATCCCTCCGCGGCTCGGCCCGGCCGCGTACGCGTAGCTGCCGGGGCGCCGGAGCTCGAGCACGAGGTCCGGGTAGCGGCTCGCGAACGGCCCGTCGAACAGCTCTTCGCGGCGGCGAACCTTGACGGTGACCGGGCCGCCGTCGATCGGATCGCGTGCATCCAGAAGCTCCCTGGTCACGCGCTCGAGGATGCGCTCCGCATCGCTCGGAGCCACGATTCCGCCCGGCTCGCGACCCTCGAGGTTGAGGCGAAGCGACGGGAAGTACGGCAGCTCGTCGCTGTACACCTCGGTCTTCGACCAGTCGACGTTCGCGAAGCGCGCGCGCGATTCGATGCGGTCGGCGATGGTCCCGGCCGCAGCGAAAGCCCGCGCGTGAAGCGACCGCGGAATCACCGCAAGCGCGGTGCGCTTTACGCGCGCCGCCAGCGACTCGCCGCCGCCGTCACGAAAGGCGAGCAGACCGCAATCTGCGAGCCAGCGATTCCAGAACACGATGCGGTCCGATGCCCCCGCGCTGCCGTGGTCGCTCAGCACCAGCACGTTCGCATCCGGACCCGCCGCGCGCACGAGCTCGCCGAGAGCATCGTCGAGCGCGGCGTAGACGTCGCCGATCGCTTCGCGAGGTCCGGCCGCATGGCGCGGGGAGGCGGCATCATCGAAATGCCAGAAGTGGTGCGAGACCGTATCCGATTCCATGTAGTGCACGACGAACACGTCGAGCGCGCTGGCTGCGAGCAGCTCGAGCGCAATGCGCGTGCGCAGACGAATGTCGCCGAGCAGCCGCTGATGCGTGTCGCGGTGCCAGTCGCCGTCGATCCGGCCTTGCGGAATTCCTTCAATGCCAAGCCGGCCATGTCGCGCGCGGATCTCGTCGGCAAGAGCCGGCGGATGCGTGGCGCGACGCGTGCGGCTCGATCCGAGCGGCGTGTCGAAGCCGCAGATCTCGAATACCGCCTGCCCTTCCGGCGGAAACGTCGCCGGCACGCCGTACATGCCCACTCGTCGCCCGGCCGCAGCCATGCGCGCAAGCACCGTCGGCATGCGCCGGTCCGACGCATTCGCAAAACGGAAACCGTACGTGCCGTCGCGCGGTATCGTGAAATCGGTGACGCCGTGCCGATCGGGCATCGCGCCGGTAAGAAAGCTCGTCCAGGCCGGAAACGTGACCGCAGGAATCGTCGACGAGACGCGCCACGTGCGCCCGCGTGCGATCAGCGAGTCGAGCACGGGCATGCGGCCGTCGGCACGAAAACGGTTCGCCAGCTCCAGCGATGCCCCGTCCCAGCCGACGACCAGCAGCATGCCGCTCAGCCCGCCCGGCGGTGTCCGGCGCCGGGAAAACCGCGACGTCCACGGTTTTCCGTTCGGGTGTCAGCCTTGTCGACAGCGGAAGTCAGCATCAGTTGGCGTAGCCGAGCGCGTGGAGCTTTTCCTGCGTGGCGGAATCGATGGAGCCGCTCGTACCCGAAACCGCCCGTGAGCCGGCCAGCGACTTCATCGCTTCGAGATCCGTCTTCAGCTTCTCGACGACCTCGGTGTTGGCCGCCGCCACGTTCTTCGTTTCTTTCGGATCGGACGTCATGTCGTAGAGCTCGACCGGCGCAAGGCCGCGCGGGTTGCCGGCGTTGGCGAGGATCAGCTTCCAGCGATCGGTGCGGATCGAGTGCAGCACATTGCCCTCGTGGTCTTCCTCCTGGAAGAACGCGGCCGGCGTCGGCGCATTCGAGAACAGGTCGCGGCCCTGCCACTGCGCGGGCGCCGTCACGCCCGCACCGGCCACGAGCGTCGGTGCGATGTCGAGCAGCTGGACCGGCGCCTTCACGCGCGTGCCGCCTTTCGCGTTCTTCGGCAGCTTGATGATGACCGGCACGCGCGACTCTTCGTCGTACAGCGTGGTGCCGTGCCACCAGCCCTTGTGCTCGTAGAATTCCTCGCCGTGGTCGGCGACCAGCGCGATCACCGTGTCGTCGTAGTGCCCGGAAGCCTTGAGCGCTTCCCACAGGTTGCCGAGGAAGCGGTCCAGATACTCGACGTTGCTCGAATAGAGGCTCTGCAGCCGGTCGCGCTGCGACGGATCGGGATCCGGCGTGTCGACGCGGGCGACGGCGACGCCGTTGTAGGGCATCTCGAAATACGGATCGTGCGGATCCATGTAGTGGATCAGCGCGAAGAACGGCCCCGATGCATTCTTGTCGAGCCACGGAAGCGCAGCGCCGTTGACCGTCTGCGCGTCCTGGTAGTAGTGCTGCACCCACTTGCCTTTGGACAGGAAACGCTCGCGCACGAGCCGCATGAGGCTGTAGAACGCCAGCTTGGAGCCGGAGTCGGTCGCGCCGAAGAAGAAGTCGGGCGTCAGGTAGTAGTACTCCTGGAAGCCCTGCTCGAAGTGGAACGACGGCGCGACGTTGATGTTGGTCACGTAGCCTACCGTGCGGTAGCCGGCGTCCTTCATCGTCTCGGCAATGGTCGTGACGCCGTCGGGCAGGAAGTCGGTCTTGTACATGACCTTGTGCGACGACGGATAAAGCGACGTAAGGATCGTCGCGACCGACGGCCGCGTCCACGTCGAGTTCGAAAATGCGTTCTCGAACAGCACGCCGTCCTTGGCCAGACGGTCGGCTCCGGGAGTCTTGCTGGTCGTCGATCCGTACACGCCCAGATGATCGGCGCGCAGTGTATCGGCAATGATCAGGATGACACTCGGTCCCTGCGCGGTACCGGGAGCGGTCGGCGGCGGCTTCGGCCGCATCATCATGTCGAGGCTCGCCGTCGCCGCAGCTCCGCCGGCGACGAGAAGGATCGAGAACATGAGAGCCGCAAGGATCCCGTTGCCGCCCTCACGCGACACCGCGAGCAGGAGCCGCCGCACGACGAGCAGGAGAACGACGGCACCGACGATCAGGCCGACGTGCACGAGCAGGCCCTTCTGCGACGCGATCGGAAGGCTCTCGGCGAAGACGTCGCGCACGATGCGGAAGCGCGCAATGACGAGCCCGAACAGCGCCGCGACGAGCCCGCACGACAGCGCTGCGGCCCGGCGCGGATCGCGCGCGAGGAACGGCAGCACCGCCGTCGCGACGCCGATTCCGGCGCCGACGCAGGCGCCGAGAAGCCCGTACGACAGCGCCCCGAAGCGGAACACACCGTACTCGTCGCCGCCTCCCGTCCAGCCGATCACGGCCGCTTCGAGAAGCCCGATCAGGCTTCCGCCGGCAAAGCCGCCGATCACGGCGGAAAGAATCTTGCGTAGCGCGCGCATCGTTTACAGTTCCTTTTGGACGGACGGCTTTTCGCCGTCCTTTCGGACGGACGGCTGGTCGCCGTCCTTTGGTTTGGCGGACGGCTGGTCGCCGTCATTTGCGGCCGACGGCTGGCCGGAAGGTGGCGGCGCGGCGATCTTCAGCACGTGGCCGTCGTACGGCGCCGGTACCGGAACGCCGAGCAGCGTGAGAATGGTCGGAGCAAGATCGCCGATCGCGGGGTGCTCGTCGCCGATCTTCACGTTGGAAAGCAGGATGCCGTCGGTCAGCGCGGTATCGGTCGTCGCGTGGTCGCCGCTCCACTTTTTCATGTTGTCTTCGAACAGGCCTTCGGGCGCGCCGCCGAGCGGCGTCGCCGACGACACGCGGTATCCGGAAGCCATGCCGATCTGCATGTCCTGCCCGTCGCCGAGCCGGTCGCCCTTCCAGGTCTCCTTGGCCGCATAGACCTTGTCGACGGCCGGCTTGCCGGTCTTCGGATCGATGACCTTCGTCATGCGCTCGCTGATGTCGCGGATGACCTGATCGGCTTCCGCGCCCGGCGCGACGATGCCCTTTCCTTCGCGCCCGGCAACGTTGACGTAGATGCCGCCGACGCCGAGCGCATAGGCCTTCGTCTTCGACCAGTCGACGTCCTGGAGGAACTTCTTGGTCGTCGACTTCGCGCCGCCCTTCAGCGTCATGAAGCCTTCCTGGATGAGCCACGTGTTGACGTTGAAGCCGCGCCGCCAGCTGTGGAAGCCGTGGTCGCTGATCACGAACAGGATGTCGTCGGCGTCGAGCTTGGCGCGCACCTTGCCGATGATCTCGTCGGCGCGCTGGTAGGTCTTGAGAATCGAGTCGCCGTACTTGGCTGCCAGCGCCGCGTCGTAGCGCGGATGCTCGGCGTCGAGGAGCCGGTACATCATGTGCGATGTGCGGTCGGTCTCGACGAACACCGAAACCATGAGGTCCGTATTGCGGTTCTCGAGCTCGTGCAGCGTGATCGCTTCGCTCTCGCGGAACGTATCCCAGATGTCCTGCATGAACGCTTCCTCGTCGATGCGTTCCTCGTTGAGTCCCCACGTCTCGTGGTTCCAGCCGACGGTCTTGTAGTCGCCGACGGCCTTGACGAGCTCCTTCGCGTAGCCCGGCGGCTCGGTGACGTCGATCGCCGCGTCGGCCGGATCGTAGTTGATCGGCGACATGTACAGGTGGATCGCAGGCTCGACCTCGAGCACGCGGAAGCGCGCCATGCCGGCAATGCTCGACATCTTCGTCACGTCGAAGCTCATCCGGAACCAGTCGCTCCAGCGCCCTGCTTCGACGGTTTCCTTGCGGCCGGCGAGCTCGATCGTCAGCGCGTCTTTTCCCGAGCGGGAGATCTTCAGTGGAACCGTAAGGCGTTCGCCGTCTTCGGAGAGCGGACCGACCGGACCTTCGATGATCGTCTCGACGCTGTCGCCGGCGCCGAGCGACAGCACCTTGCCGCCGAGCTCGGGGTTGGCCGCATCGCGCGGGCTGAGATCGCTCGCCCAGTAGTGAAACGTGCCTTCGCTGCCGCGGATGTCGGGAAGCCCGAGGCCGCCCTGCGCGTAGCTGTGCTGTTCTTTCTCGAGCGGATAGATGCACGGCACGCGCAGCACGACGCTGCGTTTTCCGGCGCGATCAGCGGTGGTCCAGAACGCTTCGCCGGACATCGTCGTCGTGAACGTCTCCGGTTTCGTCTGGAAAAGTCCGAACCGGTATTCGGCCTTGTGACTGACTGCACCGGTGCGATCCGGCAGATACGTCTTGGGATCGCGCAGGATGAAATCGAAAATTCCGTGACCGCCGGGATTGAGGCCGGTGGTGAACGTGGACCACGCCGTGCACGACGACGGCGGCGTGGTCGTCTCGAGATGCCGGAACGTGCCGGTGCGCATCATCTCGGACATGTTCGGCAGCTTGGCCTGCCACTGCTCGACGAAGTCGGGATCGACGCCGTCAAAACCGAGCACGACCACGCGGCGGCCCGGCGCGGGGCCGGTGTCGCGCCTCCCCTCCCCGGAGCCGCAGCCGGCGAGCATCAGGGCCAGAAGGCCGGCGGGCACTACCGCGGCAAACAACACTCGATTCCTGTCCTTCGTCATCAACTTCCTCTGCTGCCTGTCGTCCGGATCTGCAGCGTGCTGAAAAGACTTCGCGGGCGTCGCTCGCGAGCCTTCGGCCGGGCCCGCGGCATTACGCCTGCGGGCGGCCCTCGGTCGTCAGCCTCTTCCTCTTCGGGAAACGGGCCCGTGGCCCTGCCGGACACTTGATCTGGTCAGGGCTTTTTCCCACTGCGGAGGTTCACGTACAAATTTTCGATCTGCCGAACCATGCCGGCCGCCGAGTAAGCGGCCACCACGCGCTCGCGCGCCGCGCTGCCCGTGCGCCGGCGAAGGTCGCCGCTGCCCAGCAATCGCGCGACTTTGACTGCCATCGCGTGCGAATCCGGGTAGTCGACGAGGAACCCGTCGACTCCTTCTGTGATGACCTCCGGGGCGCCGCCGACAGACGTGACGACCACCGGAAGCTTCATCGACATCGCCTCGAGAATCGCGTTGGACATGCCCTCGCTCTCCGACGGCAGCACGAAGACGTCCATCGCCGCGAGAACCTGCGGCATGTCGCTGCGGCGGCCCAGCAGATGGATGCTGCCCGCAAGACCGAGCGAGTCCGCGAGCGCCGCCGGCTCGGGCGGCATTTCGGACGCGCCGGCGATCAGAAGCTGCGCGTCCGGGATCGAGCGGCGCACCTCGGCCATCGCTTCAAAAAGCATCCGGAAGCCCTTGCGTGGCCTGAAAGTAATCGCGGTGCCCACAACCGGTGCACCGGCGATCCCGAGCTCGGCGCGCAGGCTCGCTGCGGCGTCGGCCGCGAGCTGGTCGGGATCGAAGCGGTCGGTGTCGATGCCGCTCGGGATCATCACCATGGGCGCCGGGAAGCTGCCCTCGATGTCGCGCGTGAACTCGAGCACCTGCCGGGAGTTCCCGGTGATCGCGTCCGAGCAGCGGCCGGAGATCGCGACCGCGACCCGCTCGGCGCGCCCCGCGGGCTTGTGAAGTCCCCTCTTGCTCGTCACGACGACCGGCACGCGAGCCAGCCGGCCCGCGGCCGCCGCGTAGAAGTTGCCGCGCAGGAGGTAGCCGTGCACGACCGCCGGCCCGATACGGCGGAGCGCCTTCGCAATCCGGTACAGCCCGAGAAGGTCGCGAGGGCTGCGAAGCGATCCGCTCATCCCGAACGTGCGCGTCTCGACGCCCGCAGCGCGGGCCTCGCCGAGAAGATTGCCATCGTCGCGAAGCACGAAGAGAAAGGGCCGGAAGCGCGAGCGGTCGAGGTTGCGGAAGACCTGCAGCAGGTGCGTCTGCGTGCCGCCGGTGATCATCGATGCGATCACGAACACGACCGGCAGCGGCCCGCTGCCCGCTCGAGACCGCTGGTCGGACCCCGGGCTCATCTGGAGCCTTCGTTATGCCGGCGATACGCCGGGAATATCTCGAGAAAACACCCGCTCATGACGAAGGACTGGAAGCTGGTCGTGGTGCAGGACGCGGCTCAGGGTTTCCAGAACTGGTCGGTTCCGATCAGTCCCAGCGCCTGGCCGGCGAGCGGTCCGAACGGCTCGTAGGTGACCCAGTCCTTGACCAGGTCGCCGTTCGGCTCGAACGCGAGGATCTGCGGCGACGCGCCTGCTCCCGGAGCGACGATGATCTCCGCCTGGCCGTCGAGGTCCACATCGGCCGTCGTCACCGTCAGGCCGCCGGCAAACTGGAGCCCGAACTGCTTGACGAAAAAGCTGACCGGCGTGTCCGGCTTGTACTCGAATGCCGAGCCCAGAACCCTGTCGCCGCTGTCGTTGTTCCACGCGCGGATCCACAGCTGGCCCTTGGCCGGTGCCGTGATGATCTCCGGGCCGCCCTCGCCGTCGAGATCGCCGACGGCAACCGAGACGCCCGAATTGCCGTTGCTCGACGGATAGGCCAGCCACTCGGTCAGCTTGGTGCCGCCGCGGCCGAACACGCGAACGACGGGAAGACCGGCAGCCGGAGCCACGACGATCTCTTCGCCGTCGTTCTTCGTGGCGAGGTCTCCGCCCGCAAGGTTCACTCCGGCCGCGCCGATCGTCACGTTGTTGAACTTCTCCGCGGGTCCGAAGACTGCGAACTCGCGCAGCTTGGTCCACTCGATCAGTCCGGATGGAAGCTGGAACTCGGCCCACCAGATCTCGACCGGAACCGGTCCTTCGTTGGCGTCCGCCGGTGCGATCGCCATCTCGTCGCCGGCCTGCGTCGCGAAGTCGCCTCCGGCCACGTTGAGGCCGCCATGGTAGTTTGCCGGCCCGGCCGTAAACAGTGACAGGCGCTGCTTGCGCCGCGATGCCCTGTAGACCGCGACTTCCGGCGATGCGCCACCGCGGCCGGTTCCGATCACCAGCTTGGTCTTCGCGCCGTTCTGCGTATCGGCCCGGCGGCCGTCATCGAGGATCGCCATCGAAAGATGCGCGGACGCCTGACCGCGGAACGGCCGGATCTCCGCTTCGCGCCGGTGGCCGAACGGATCAAAGCTTTTCACGACCGGCTCGCGTCCGAGACCGAGCCCGGAGACGAATACGCGTGTCTCGCGCCCGCGGCGTCCCGCGAAACTGCCGACCACCGCGCCATCTTTGCCGCCCGACAGGATGTAGACCGAGCCCGCTCCGCGCTTTCCGCCGGGAGCGTCGCCGGGTGCTCCGACGACGACGTCGCCGACGCCGTCCTGGTCGTAGTCGATCCCGCTCGCGAGCGTCTGGCCGAATCGCTCGAGCGCGAGCGTTCCGCTCTGCGTCCACAGCAGATGACCGTCGGCGCTGTCGAATGCGTGCACGCGTCCGGCCTGCGACTTTCCGAGAATCTTGGCGAGCGGAGCACCGGCGGCCACGTCGCTCAGCGTGCCGCCGTCGAGCGAGCCGGGCGCGGCAAGGGATGTTCCGAACGCGGCGAAGCGCTGCGGCGACGGCTCGTCGATCTCGAGCAGCGCGGGACCGGTTGCCGAATAGAGCGTGATGCGTCCGGCGTCTTCCAGTGCATCGGGTTCCGCGCCTGGTGAGCCTATCCACAGATCGTCGAGCACGTCGCCGTCCTGGTCACCGGCCGGCACAGCCGAGCGCCCGAGGCGATCGACGATCGTCTCTCCGACGTAGTCGCGCAGCACCGGATACGGCGATGCGCCGGAAATGACCGACAGGCGTCCCGCGCGCGGCGCCAGCGTGGTCGTCGTCGTCGATGTCGTCGTGGTCGTTGATTCGTCGGCCGCAGCCGCGACCGCTTCGGAAGGATGCGCGACGCGCGACGACGCGAACCAGTCGTCGATGCCGTCGCCGTCCATGTCGCCGGTCGCACCGACCAGGCTTCCCCACTGCTCGTCTTCGTCGACGCCATTGGTGCGCGAAAGCTGGCCGCCGCTTGCGCCCGACAGCAGGAATCCCGAGCCGCGGACTTTGCTGGAAACCTGTGCGCCGCTGGCACCGACCACGACGTCGGCCTTGCCGTCGTGGTTCTTGTCGCTGACGGCCTGGACGCTCTCGCCGAAGCCGGCGTTCTGGCTGGTGCCGTCGACCGACCACAGCACTCCGCCCTGTGACGAGAACACTTCGACCTTGCCCGCTCCGAGAATGATGCCGCCGCCCGGCCGCGGCGCCGTGAACGTTGCCGACCCGATGACTAGCTCGGCCCGGGAGTCGCCGTCGAGGTCGGCGATCCAGTCGAGCGCCGAGCCGAAGGACTGTTCCGCATCGGTGCCTGCGAGCGAGAGCACGAGCGCGCCGGTCTTGCCGGAGAAGACCTTGATGCGCCCCACGTGGACCCGGGACCCTACGGATGCGCACGGTGCGCCGATGGCGATGTCGGGGAATGCGTCGCCGTCGTAATCGCGGCCCGACGCGATCGACCATCCGAACGCATCGCCCCCTTCGGGACCGCACTGGACCTCGAACGCCAGCGCAGGCCGTCCCTGGAACGCGAGCAGGATGGACAGCGCCGCGGTGAACAAACCCGCCACGCCACGCCGCCTTACGATGCGACCTGTCATGCTGTGAATGAGACTGGGCATGAGGACGATTGCACCCGAACCAATGCAGATTGGCAGAACGATGCCGGTCCGCAAGCCACTATTCCGGGTTGCCCGCTCCTCCCCGCCCGCGCTTGCCGAAGCGGCTGGCGACCTCGGCCGTCAGCCGGCGCCAGCGTTCGAAGTCGCTCCGATTGAGGACCAGCGGCGTGTACCACGCGAGGCCCGATTCGCGCAGGAAGAACCCGTAAAGCAGCAGCGCCGCCGCCGTGTACGACGCGCTCGTTCCGATGGCCGCGCCGAGAATTCCGTAGCGCGGGATCAGCCACATGTTCAGACCGATGTTGCCGCCGAGCGCGATGTAGGCGGCGATCACGTTGATGACCTGGCGGTCGCGGGCCGTGAAGTCGCGCGACAGCAGCACGTACAGCGACATCATGACGATGCCCCACGAGATCCAGACGAGCGGCACCGCCGCCGGCTCGTACGCGACTCCGTACAGCCAGACGATCGCGAAGCGCCCGACGAGCGTCAGCACCACCGCCGCGAGCACGGCGATCGCGAGCGTCTGCCGGCACGCGGCCGCGGTCATCGCGTGCACCTTGTCCTCCGGCATTCCGGCGAGCCGCGGGAACATCGCAAGACCGAGCGATTGCGGAATCGACATCATCTGCTCGGCGAACTTCGCGCCGATCGAGTAGAACGCGACTTCCGACGGCGTCAGGTAGAGCGAGCACAGGTAGACGCCGGCCTTGAAGTTGAAGTGCGACGCGATGATCTGCAGGTGCGACTTCATCCCGTAGCGCAGCATCCGGTGAAACAGCGGACGGTCGAACGTGAACCGTAGCGGCGTGTCCTTGTGGATCGTCCAGAACACCCACAGCAGCATCACCGTGTTGAGCGCCACCGACACGCCGAGCGCGCCCGGCAGCCCGAGCCGCAGCCCGATCAGAACCGTGGCCATCAGCACCAGCGCGATGACCGACTCGCCCAGCAGCCGCGCGTTGTACACGCGGAAGCGGTCGGTCGCCTGCAGCACGCCGTACAGGTAGCTCTCCATCAGCAGGATCGGGATCATCGGACAGATGGCGACGAGTGCCCATAGCGGAACGCCGCGCAGCACGGTCGACAGGATGTACTGGTGGAAAATGAGCACGCCGGCGATCAGCACGGCGCCGGTGCCGAGACCGAACCAGACTGCGGTCGATGCCACGACCGAAACGTCCTGCTTCTCGCGACGGATGAAGTAGATCGTCGCCTGCGCCTGCCCGAACTTGGTGAGCGTCGTCAGCGACGCCGGAAACGTCGAGACCAGCGAGAAGATTCCGCGCAGCTCGGGACCGAGCCAGCGTGCGGTGATGACGCCGATGATGACGCCGAAGCCCATCTTGGCGAAGATCGTCGCGAGCGTGCCGCCGAAGTCCTCGATCAGGCGGTACAGCGACGAACCCTGCGCGCGCCTGGCCGCACGCGCGGGTTGCACGGGTTCGTCGATCGCCTGCCCCACCGACTCGCTCATCCGTCGAGCCTTCTGACCGACTCGCTCATCGCTCGTCTTCTGAACGACTCGCTCATCGCTCGTCTCCTGAACGACTCGCTCATCGCTCGTCTTCTGAACGACTCGCTCATCGCTCGTCTCCGTTTCCGAGGGCGTCGAAGAGCTCGGCGAGGACTTTTTCGCGCATGAAGGTGACGAGGTCGTTCGATGGCGGCACGTGCAGCGCGAACGACGGCACCAGCTCGGCCAGACGATCCGATGCCGTGGTCTCGTCGTAGCGACGGGCGCCCGAGACGAGGTCGAGGACTTCGTTCATGATCGAGATACGGCGCATCTCCTTGGCCATCGTGTTGGCGGCCCGCAACCGCGCCGCGCTTTCGCGAGGAACCAGCGGCTTCAGCTGGAACTCGCTCGAACGCTCGACGTGCAGCAGCACGCCGGCCCGCTGCGGCATCATCTCGATGTCCGACGTGCGGTAGGCATCGCGCGCGAACACGCGCTTTTCTCCGGTCTGCGTAAGGCGCGCTGCGCCGGCGCCCGCCAGACGACGGCTGCGCTCGTCGAGCAGCAGCAGCTCCGGACAGGCCATCACGCGATATCCGTCGTGAAGCAGCAGGTTGTCGGACAGCATGCGGTGATCCGCATCGGCAAGCATCGCGACCGACAGCGACGACTTGCCGCAGCCCGGCATTCCGACGAGCACGACGGCGCCGATGCGCGTGGCGACTGCGCTCGCATGCAGCACGTTCCAGCCGGCGCCGCGGCTGAGCCACCAGAGCACCGGATGGTAGAAGAGATAGTAGAGCAGCGTCGAGAAACGCCGGCCGCGCATCTGCTCGAGCTGCGAGCGATGCCGGATGCGCTGGAGCGCTTCGGCCCGGCCGCCGGTCGCCAGGTGAAAGAAGTAGCGGCCGGTCACGTCGAGCCGCTCGTCCTTCATGGCGAGCTCCATCTGCAGGTCGGGAAAATCGTCGATGCGCAGCCACTGCGCGCCGGCTTCTCCGAGGAACAGGTCGCGGTCGGGCCGCCGCGTCCAGATCATCGGATCGAAACCGTCCCCGCCGGACGCGCCACTTTCCTTGTGGCGCGGCGGCATGCCCTCGCGCCACTGGAGGCGCGAGCGGATGTCGAACTTGCCGCTGTCCGCGACGATCCACGGCTCGAGGGCAGCCCGCGCGTAGTCGGCGAATGCGGGAAGCTCGCTCTCGATGCGTACGCGTACGCCGTGAAGCTCGAAGCATGCGGCCGGATTGGCGACGATCGCGCTCATGCGAGCGCCTTCGCCGTCGCCGCACGGCCCGACGGCGGGCGTGCGGCTTTCTCGAACACCGCCGTCATCAGCGCGACATGGCGGGCGAGCGCGAAGCGCTCGGCGGACACGCGCGCAGCGCGCATGAGATTCTCGCGCCTGTCGCGGCTCGCGAGGATCTCGTCGAGGCACGACGCCAGTGCATCGGCATCACCGGGAGCGACGAGCACCGCATCGACGCCGTCATGGACGAACTCCGGAACGCCGCCGGCGCGAGTCGCGACGACCGGCCTGCCGACGGCCATGCCCTCGATGATCACGCGCCCGAACGGCTCGCCGCGCACCGAGGTGTGCACGAGGATGTCCATGGCATTGATCAGCTCGGGTACGTCCGGTCGTGCCCCGGTCCAGACGACGCGCGCGGTCAGTCCGCGGTCGCTCGCCATCGTGCGCAGCTCGTCTGCATACGCGGCGCCGCTGCGGTGCGTGCCGCCGACGAAGACGGCGATGAGCCGCGGACGCCGGTCGCGCAGCAGATCGAGCGCTTCGAGGAGAACGTGCTGGCCTTTCCACGGCTGGATGTTGCCGACCACGCCGCAGACTTCGGCATCGGCCGCAATGCCGAGCTCCGCGCGGACGTCGACCGCGCTGCGCACCGGCTGGAACGACTCGAGGTCGAGCCCGTCGTAGATGACTTCGAAAAATCCGGGGCGCATCCCGCCCGCGCGGCAATGGTCCTCGATCGCCCTGGTCATCGAGACGCATGCCGCGACCGAGCGCGACAGCCAGCGCTCGACCCACGTCCACTTGTCGAAGCCCTTGGCATGGACCACGCACGGAACCCGCAGCAGCCGCGCCGCCAGGATCGCGTCGGCGTTGCCGCGAAAACCGTTGCACACGTAAACAAGATCCGGCTGCATCGGCGCGATCATGCGGCGAAGCCGCCAGGCCGCCGGCACGGTCTCGAACAGGAATGTCGCCGTGGTCCGGGCGAGCCACAGCAGCGACGACACTGCGCCGACGCGCTTCGCGCGTTCGTAGGGCCGCGCCTGCTGCAGCCGATGCTCTTTCGGAAGGCGGCGCCGCGCGAAGACTTCCACCGGAATGCGCTCGGCTTCGAGCTCCGCGATGCACGGCTTGTGCTCGTAGAGAATGACCGACGGCGAGATCTTCGTGCGGTCGATTCCGCGAAGCAGCTCCAGCATGCCGGTCAGCGAACCGCCGACCACGCTTCCGGACGAAGCCTCGAGGAATACGACTTTCACGACGCGGCCCGAAGGGACTCCTCGAGACTCGTGCGCAGGTCGACCGCCGGTGTCCATCCGAGCTTTGTGCGTGCGGCGTCGGTCGAATAGCGCGCGCTGCGCTCCGAGCGCAGCAGCTGGTACGCCGGAGACCACGGTCGCCGTTTGGCGAGCTTGTGCGCGAAGTCGACGGCCTTGACCGCCGGCGAGATCAGCGAAACCGGCAGGTAGATGACGCGAAGCGGACGCGAGCGCGCCTCGCTCAGCGTGCGGAAGTATCGCTGCTGGGTCAGGTCCGGATCGTCGATCACGTTGAAAATGCCGCGCTCGACGTCCGGTACCGTGCCGGCGAGCACGACCGCGTCGGCGGCGTTGTCCACGTACGTGAGCGGCACGCGGTACTCGGGACTGCTGACGACGGCAAGAAGGTTGGGCCGAAGGAATTTCTTGACGCGCCCGAGGAAGACGTTCTGGCCGGGCGGCTTCGGACCATACAGAACGCCGGGACGCACGACGACGACGTTGCGGCCGGTACGCACGGCCGTCGATGCCAGACGGTCCGCGTCGAGCTTCGAACGCGTGTAGTGACCGCGCAGGAACGGCTGGCGGTCGTAATCGCTCTCGTCGCCGATATCCATTCCGTCGCGGTCGATGTTGAAGATTCCGAGCGAGCTCACGTGCACGAATCGCGTGGCTCGTCCGGCCAGCGCCGCGTCCATGAGCCGCTGCGTCGCTTCGACGTTGACGCGGAAGAACTCGTCCCACGGACCGCTCGTCGTCACGCGGGCTCCCACGTGGTAGACGACGTCACAGCCGGCCGCGACCGCGAGCAGCGGCTCGACATCGTTCAGGTCGCCGCGGACGACCTCGACTCCTTTCTGCTCGAGCGCGTCGGCCGCTGCGCCTTCGCGTGCGAGCGCCACGACCTGGTCGCCGCGCGCGACGAGCCGCTCGACGACGCGGCTTCCGAGAAACCCGGTACCTCCGGTGACAAATGCTCGCATGTGCTACTCCGACGCCGCGAAGGCTGCGTCAATCTCCGGATACGGCGCGGGTTGGGGCAGACTGCGCTTTGGCGGCCGGCTCGACGTCGCCCGCAGCAGGCTTCGGTGCGGCTTCCCCGTGGGCACGCGTTGCCGAACTCCGCGTCCGCGACCTGGAGGGCTTGCTTGCAGGAGCAGGCGCAGCGGGCGCTGCACTTCTGACCGGCGAAGCGCCCACGGCCTCCCAGATCCGCGACGTCACGTCCACCACCGCGGCGGCTTCCGCTTCGGTGACCGGCGGCGGCGTGCCGCGACGGACAGAGTCGTAGAAACGGCCGATGAGCTCGCCCATGCCGGGATAGAAACGGATCTTGCCGCGCGCGAAGTCGATCGTGTTCTGCGTGGTCTGTCGTACCAGCTGCCACGCCTCGTCGAGATTCGGCAGCGGCTTCGCGATGATCTTCGGCACCTTGTAGTCGCGGCGCCGCACGATCGTCATGTTGTTCAGATTGACCTCGACGGTCATGCGCGAGCCGCACAGCTTGAGCGTGTTCATCATCGGCGACGCGTTCATCGAGATCGTCAGGCTGCCGGTCCGGCCCTGTCCCTGCATGAGGACGCGAAGCTCTTCGATGCGATCGCCGCCTTTCGGTGAGAATGCGACGGCTTCGAGGCGGTCGACCGCACCGAGAAAGTAGAGCTGCAGGTAAAGCGGATGCGGGACGAGGTCGCCGATGCCGCCGCCGGCCAGCTCGCCGAGCCACCCGCGTTCGCTGGCCACGCCGGCCTGGTAGCTTTCGATCGCGACCAGATCACCGAGCGCCCCGCTCTCCCACAGATGCCGCGCGACGAGCATCGGCGGATCGAACAGCCGGTTGTGACCTGCGGTAAAGAACGTCGAGCCGCGGCGCGCGGCGGCCGACATGAGCTCGACGTCGGCGGACGTCAGCGCGAGCGGCTTTTCGACGAGCGTCGGAATGCCGCGCTCGAGCGACATTGCGGCCACGCGCGCATGCGTGTGCGGCGGCGTCAGCACGTGCACGGCATCGGGGCGTTCGATCTCGAGCATCTGTTCGACGTCGCGGTAGACGCGCTGGATGCCGTGCCGGTCGGCAAGCTCGCTCGACGCGGCGATCGACAGGTCGCAGACCGCAACCGGATCGCCGCCGGCCTTCTTGACGTACGGGAGATGCGAGTTGGCGATGACTCCGCAACCGATGATTGCGACGCGAAGCCTGCCGTCTGCTCCCTTGCTGGTGCTCATGGTCGATGTTCTCCTGCGCGCGGCTCGCGCTTACAGCGCGATCGGCGTCGCCAGCCGGCAGATCAGCCCGGCAGGTGCGGCCTTGACGAACGAGCACGCGTTGACGGCGCTCGCGAGCGTGGCCAGGTCGCCCTGCAGCCCGATCGGAAAACGCACGATCACCGGAGGCCGTCCGTCGATCTGGATTTCGTCGAACGGCTCTTCGCAATCGAGACGCATCGTCAGTGAAAAGGAGATCTCCTTGCCGTCTTTCGCGACAGCCTTCGCGGTGTGGGCAAGACCGAGCACCTGTCCGGGAAGAACGACTTCGCCGGCGCGCTCGACACGACTCGTTGCGACGACCGGCTCGAGGGTCTGCTCGACGTCACCGACCTCCCATCCGAGCGCGGCAGCGATGTAACGAACCGATTCAGAGAAGCCGGCGTGCCCGATGGAGAACGTGCTGGTGCGCGCGCGCACCGCGTCGGCATCCTGACCGACGCCCATCTTCCTGCGCAGCGCATTGCGGCGCTTGGAAAGATCGACGAGCCTCGTTCCGCGCACGGCGGTCGGCGCGAGCGTCTGCGACGAAAGATAGGTGGGCAACCGGTCGAACAGGAATCCGGGATTGACGCCCGCAGCGAACAGCGTCACGCCGGCACGCTTCGCGGCTGCGTCGAGGCGTGCGGCGGCATCGTCGCGGCTGCCGTAAGGCCAGATCACCTCTTCGGCCGTGGTGACCACGTTGCAGCCGGCTTCCATCAGCAGGATCAGGTCGGCCTCGATGTCGTCGATGTGAGAGCCGGCACAATGGAACGCGATGTCGATCTCGCGCGCCTCGGCGATGGCTTCACCCAGTGTCGAGCAGATCGGCACGCCGCCGCTGCTGCCCCACAGCGACGCGAGCGGCTGGCCGACCTTCGACGGATCGAGATCGACGGCTGCGACGCTCTCGAGCCGACCGGTCGCCGCGCTTTCGCGCGCGATCCCCATGCCGATCTCGCCAAGGCCAAAATGTAGAACCCGGAGCTTACCGTGCTCGCGCATGTCTTCCTCTGTTTCTTCGATGGAGCCAGAAGCCGTCAGGCGGTTTCGCTAGTCCCGTCAGGCTGCTTCGAGGTCCGGTCAGGCTTAAATCTTCGATGATCCGGTCAGGCCACTTCTTCGATCGAGCTGTCGGCCGGATCGTTCATCTCGAGCAGGCACTCGCGGCCGAAACCTGCAAAACCGTGCTGGCGCAGCCACGCAAGGTTCGAGTAGCGCGCGTCGGTCCAGTCGAGGCGATCCTTCTCGAGGAGCGCCTTCACTTCGTCCACGCCGCTCTCGATCGTGTGCGCGGGTACGAACCCGAGCACGTGCCGGATCTTGTCGAAGCTCACGCGATAGCTGCGCAGGTCGTCCACGCGTCCGCCGGTCTCGACGCGGGTTCCGGGGATGCGGGCGGCGACCAGCTCGGCGGTCGCGCCGATCGTGAAATTGTTCTCGTTCGACCCCACGTTGAAGGTCTCGCCGCTGACCAGATCCGACGACGATTCGGCCGCGAGCAGGAAGGCCTCCGCGACGTCGCGGACGTGGACGTGCGGCCGCCATGCGTCGCCCCCGGTGACCGTGATCGTGCCCTTCCTGACGGCATTGCAGGTCATCGTGTTGATCATCAGGTCGAAACGCGGCCTGGGCGAGGCGCCGAAGACCGTACCGAGGCGGAGCATCACGACGCTGCGGCCGTCGAGCTCGCGGCGAAGAATGCCTTCGGAAACGATGCGGCTGCGTGCGTAGAACGAGACCGGATTCAGGCGCGAGCCTTCGTTCAGGATCAGGCCTTCGGTGGCGCCGTACACGCTGCACGAGGAGGCAAAGACGATGCGCTCGAGATCCGGGTGATGGCGAACGACGTGGCAAAGGATCTTGGTCGATTCGATGTTGATCGACGTGGTCTCTTCGCGATCGATCTCGCAGGCTCCGTCGCCGACGAGCGCCGCAAGCGCGATGATCGCACGCGCACCGGCGGAGGCCCGCATCATGTCGCGCACGTTGCAGATGTCGCCGTACTGGATGTCGAGTTTCGGATGCGAAGCCAGGCTGCGGATACCGGAGTTTCCGTAGAGGAAGGTCTCCAGCACGCGAACGCGATAGCCGCGCTCGAGCAGCATGCGAACCAGGTGCGAGCCGACGTAGCCGGCTCCGCCCGTGACGAGAACCAGGTCGTCGGAAGTCAGGAAATTGTGCTGCATCGGCATCGGGGCATCAGGTTTGTGAGGAGAGCACGACCTTTTTCAGCGGTTCCGTGGTGGCCTGGGCCAGCAGGTCCGAAAGTGCCGGGACGAGACGGTATTCGAGGCCGAGCTTGTTGCAGGCCTCGGTGATCTCACGCAGCACGACCGGATCGAGATCCACGAGCGACACCAGAACCATTTCAACGCCGTGCAGGCTTGCCGACATCGCAATGTCGGTCGCGCCGCCCATGACGCGGACCCCGTGGATCAGCGCGCCCCAGCGATGGGGCTCGTGATCGATGATCCCCACAGGCATGAAGCGCGACTTCGGATCCTCGAGCAACGAACGAAGAATGGTCTCGCCGCCGTGTCCCGCACCGGCTACCAGTACTTTGATGAACGGGCCCCTCTCCTCGTTCCGGGCCGCGCCGCTCTGTACGGTCCGCATGACATAGCGCGTACCGCCGACGAGGAAAAGCAGTACGATCCAGTCGATCAGGAAGACGGCTCGCGAATGGCGCTGCACGGAGAACGTCGCGGCGATGACGAGCAGCGCCGAGCTAACGCTGACGGCCTTGACGAGCGAAGCGAGATCGCGGCGGCCGAGCCAGCGCGTCGAGCGTTGATAGACTCCGTAATAGAGGAAGACAGGCGGCTTGATCACCAGCACCCAGGCCAGGGTCTTGCCGGCATACACCCACAGCTCCGGGTTCAGGCTCCAGTCGAACTTGATGAGGTTGGCGAGCACGTACGCGGCCACCATCAGCAGCATGTCGAGTCCGAGCGCCGCGAAGCGGTAGCGGTTGCGCTCGAAGAACCGCAGCTTGAACTGCGAGAAGACGACCTTGAGGAAACCCGCAATGAGGAACCGGAGGTCCCCCCACAGCGTCGCGCCTTCGACGTACGCGAGATCGCGCGCGAGCTTCTCGGGCAGGATGTGCTGGATGTAGAACTCCTCGACGTTCTCGCAGCCGTCGGGATACTTCTCGATCTCGTCGCGCCCGTCCATCTGGCTCGGGCCGATGATGCCGGGCTTGACCTCGAGCACCCCACGGAACCTCGGCGCATAGAAGTTCGTGAAGTACGGGTCTTCGGGACGCGGGCCCACGAACGACATATCGCCGAGCAGCACGTTGAGAAGCTGCGGCAGCTCGTCGAGCTTGGTCCAGCGCAGGAAATGCCCGACCGCGGTGATGCGCGGGTCGCGCTTGACGGTCAGGCGCGCGCCGCTGCGGTACGCGCCGACGATCATCGTGCGGAATTTGAAAATGCGAAAGACCGTGCCCCCCGGCCCGGCGCGTTCCTGCCGGAAGAACACCGGGCCGCGCGTGTCGAGCTTGATCGCCGCAGCGATGGCGGCGAACAGCGGCCAGAGCACGAACATCCCGCAGAACGCAATCACGAAGTCGACGATGCGCTTGGCCCGTTTGTCCGCGTTCGTCATTCCGCTTCCACTACCCATTTCGCTCACGCCGCCGATGCCGTGACGAGCGGCGGAATCCGCTCGTCGAACACGTGACAGAGATCGTCGAGGTTCTTGTTTCGGTCCCAGATGTCGGCGACCCGTGCGAGCGCTGCAGCCCGAAGCTTCTGCGCGAGCACCGGATCGTTCGCGATGCGCGCGAGCGCATCGGCAATCGCCTTCGCATCGCGCTGCGGTACCAGGATGCCGGAGACGCCGTCGATGACGAGCTCGGAGATGCCGCCCATGTTCGTCGAGACCACGGGAAGACCCACGGCCATTGCTTCCGCAATGACGTTCGGAATGACGTCCTGGCGCCCGAAGTTGGTCATTTCAATGCTGCCCATCGCGAACCCGTCGCAATCGCGATAGAGCGAAACGAGCTGATCGTGCGCCAAATAGCCGTGAAAAACCACCCGATCTTTGATCCCCAGCCGCTCGGCCTGCGCCGCCAGATAGGCTTTCTGCGGTCCGTCGCCGGCCAGGTGCAGTTTTGCGTTGACGCCCTGCGCCACGAGCATCGCAATGGCTTCGACGACGAAGTGGAAGCCTTTGTACTCTTTGAACCAGCCGACCGCGACGACGCGGAACTCGTCGCCAGGAGCACGCGGGCCGGGCTGAAAGCGATCGAGGTTGGTGCCGTGATAGTTGAGCACGATGCGCCGCGCCACGTCGGGCGCGACCATCGAGGAGAGGTAGCGGCGATTGTAGTCGGCGCACGTGACGAAGAACTCGGCAGCCTCGAGCTTTGCCGGAAGCATCCACGGCATCATGTGGATGTCGTACGCGTGGGCCGTGACACTGAACGGAATCCCCGCCCACTCGCGAATCAGCATGCCGACCGTCGCCGGATACGTGGCCCAGTGGCAATGCACGTGAGGCACTTCTTCGGCGCGAAAGACTTCGGCGAGATAGATCGCGTGCGGCACCATGAGCCACGACTTGATGAGGTAGAACCACTTGTTGCCGCGATACAGGTAGTCGAGCCAGTCCTCGAGACCGAACGTTTCGGGTCCCGGAGCGCTCCTGTCGCCGCGTTTGGTCGGCACCGGCCGCCGCCACGCGCGCAGCACCGTTCGAAACAGTCCGAACACGCCGCGCGGGTTCTCGCGAAGGCCGCGCACGAACGGCGCCCACAGCTCGCGCGAGCCGTAACCAGGGCAGTAATGTGTTTCGTCGATCATCCCGCGTGCTTCGGCCTGCTGCAGCTTCGGGTCGACGCGCGACAGCAGCGAGAACAGCGGGATCTCGTATCCCCTCGCCTTCATCCCGACGACTTCGGCCAGCGTGAAGGTCTGGTTGATGACGGGGAACAGCGGGAACAGGTATGCGATTCTGCGCCGCGACCCGTCCGCACCGTCCTCCGCAGCATGTTCGGCAATGCGGTAGCTTGAGAGTGGGCTCGTCGCCCACGCCCTGCTGGACATCATCTTCATGATGCTGCGGCGTTACCCGATCATCGCGGAGAACCGCTCGGGGATGTATTGACGTGTCTTGTTGAGAACGACGCCGAGAATATTGGCGCCGGATTCGCGAAGGATTTCAGTTGCACGGGCGGCAACGCTGACAGGCGTGGCATCGGCCTCGACGACGAGGATCACGCCGTCGACGAGCGCGGCCAGCGCGCGGGCGTCCGGATAGAGCGTAACAGGCGGCGCATCGATCAGCGTCACGTCGGCGAGGCGCGCGAGGCCTTCGACGACCTCGGGAGTCTTCGGATTGTCGATGACGTCGACGGCGCTGAGGCGTCCGTTGCCGGCCGTGACGATCGCTACGCCTTCGAGATCGGTCGGCTGGATGACCTCGTCGAGCCGCTTGTCTTCGGCGATGACGTTCATGAAACCGGCCTGGCCGCTGACGTTCATCAGTCGCCAGAGAGCCGGCGTGCGCAGGTTGACGTCGACCAGCAGCGCGCGCGAGCGACCGCCGCTCGCAATCGCCTTGGCGAGCAGGCACGCGACGCTCGACGTCCCTTCGCCATGCAGTGAGCTCACGACCAGCACGCTGCGCACCGTGTCGCCGACGGCCGAAGCCATGAGAGCGCGGCGCAGCTCGTAGTAATCGTCGGCGCCGTGGAGCGGGATCGTCGGAGCAACGTGCTCGACATCGAACGTCTCCGCCGCCCTTTCCTGGGCGCGCAGAGCTTCGGCACGTTTGAGCGCTTCGTAGGTCTTGCTCATCGATGATCGCCGCCGGTCGTCAGACCGGTCGGCCGCCTCCGTTGTTCCCGTTGCCGCGACGATTGCCAGGACGTCTCGCGTTGCCGACACGGTAGCCGTTGCCGGCGTTGTTGCCCTGGTTGCCCTGCTGGTTGTTCTGCAGGTTGTTGCCCTGGAAGTTCAGGTTCCCTCCAGGACCGCCGCCGCCTGCGCTTGCGGGAATTGCCGCGAGCACCGGCAGGTCGAGATGGTGGCGTACATCGAGATCGCTGTTCATGACCGGGTTGATGAGCTCGAGCAGCACGGCCGCGCTCACGCCGAGGAGCAGCGCGAGGAAGCTGGTCAACGCGAGCGTCACGAAACGGTAGTCCGCTTCGCGTGCAAGCGGCCCGGCCGCTGCCTCGATGACCGAGACGTTCGACAGGCCGGCCAGGTCCATCGCTTCGGAGATCTTGGCTTCGTTGAACTTGCCGAGGACCGCGTCGTACTGGTTCTTGGCTTCTTCGCGGTCGCGCCGCAGGCGCATGACTTCGTAGTGCTTGGCGTGCAGCACGCGGATCTTGCCTTCGTAGTCGGTGATGCGCTCGGCGAGCATTGCGCGCCGGGCTTCGAGCGCGCCGAGCTCGGCCTGCGACGTCAGCAGCTCTTCCTGGAGCCGCCGGCGGGTAGGTGTCTGCGACATCTTCTTGCGGCCGATGACGGTGCCTTCCTGGCCGGCGAGCTGCGACTTGATCGCGGCCAGCTCGGTCTCGACGTCGACGACGAGGCGGTGTTGCGGCGTGTAGAGCTGCAGCAGCCGCTCGCGCTCCATCTCGAGCCGGGCGACGTTCTGGCGGAGGTAACCGAGCAGCGGGTTGGGGACCATCTCGGTCTCGACCGCTTCCTGCTCCGGAATGTATTCGAGCTCGGCTTCGTATGCCGCGACCTTGGTCGTCAGCTCGGTGACCTGGGCTTCGGTGCGGCGAAGGTCGGCCTCGAGCTGCGCCCTCTGGCGCATCATGTTGTCTTTCTCGGTCGCGACCGAGGTCAGGCCGTTGGTCGCATCGAAGCGCTCGAGCTCGAGGTCGGCCTGGACAAAGCTTTCCTTGGCCGACGCCGTCTCCTTTCCGTAGAACTCGAGCGCACCGGAGGTCTTGTGCTTCTCGATGTGCTCTTTCTCGTACAGGTCGACGAGCGTGTTCACGGTCTGGATCGCGAAGTCCGGATTGGAGCTTCGATAGGAAACTTCGACGACGTTCGACTGCGGGCGCCGCATCGCCGCAATGCGCTGTTCGAGCTGCACGACCGACGGCACCGGGAACGCGCCTTCCGGGTTGGTCGCCGATTGCGTGTCGAGCTCGTCGTGAAGACGCCGGATGAGATCGCGGCTGCGCAGCAGCTGGATCTCCGAGTTGACCATCATTTCATTCGGCAGCGAGTCGGCCGCGTGTTCGCGTTCGAGCGGCGAGATCTCCACGTAGCCGCGGTCCTTCGTGATCATGATCATCGAGCGCGCCACGTACGACGGCTGGCGGATCACGAAGTTGAAGAAATTGAACGGCACGACGATCGTGACGATGAGGAGCGCGACGAGCCGCCACCGCTTGAAGATGGCAGTGATCGCCTGTCGCAGAAGGTAGAGAGATCGCTGGTCCATCGGTCTTCAGTACCCGAGAGGCCGGACGGTCGGCTCGCGAATCGGGATGAGGTCGACGATCCACTGGCGAACCCAAAGGTCGGCATTCGTGATCCACGTGGCAGGCACGTAGATCACGTCATTCGGGCCGAGTGCGAGATCCTGCGAGGTATCGCCGGTCTCCAGAACACGGCGAAGATCGAGGCGCTTGGCAGAGTATCCGCCCTGCGCATTCCAGGCGATGTGCAGCACGCTGTCGAGGCGCGCGCCGTACGTGAATCCTCCTCTTTCCATGACCGCACGGATCGTCGTGACGCCGGGCTTCAGGATCACGTAGCCGGGCTTCTTCACTTCGCCGCCGATGTAGGCCCGGTAGTTGGTGTATTCCTTGACGGCCACGTTGATCTGCGGCTGCCGGTACGTGAGCGCTGCGCGGCGCGTAATCTCGGCGCCGAGCTCGTCGGCCGTCAGGCCGACCGCCTGGAACGCACCGACCGACGGCACCACGAGCTGGCCGTCGGGTCCGACCGTCGCGTCGCCGGAAAGCTGATCGTGAAACTGCGAGTGGATGGTAACCCTGTCGCCGGGCTGAAGACGGTAGATGGGAGAGACGACCGGCTCGGAACCTGCACCCATTTCGAGAGCGGGAGCGGCTTCGGGCGCGAGCGCAGCAGCATTGTAGTTATGAAAGCAGCCGCTCAATACGAGAGCCGGCAAAACAATCATGAGTACGCGTGCTTTCATGAACCCCGCTTGCAAACCTGAGACCGCGCCACGAAGAGACTTCGCGACATTTTCGATGGCGTTGCCGCCACTGTTTCCGACTGCGGAGGAAGAGCGAAAATGCGTAACCAAACGATGCGATTTCCAAGCGGCACGAGGACAGACATCGCCATCTGCAACGGACCCTCCGCCCAGTCCGCTGCTGCTAGCTACACGTCGTCCCCGCACGGAATTCCCCACCCCAGCTCAAGCCGACCCGAACGGCTTCGGAATGTGACCACCGATGCAATCGTCCACCGCCAAACGCGATGCGGCATGTACAACCCGAGCCCTGACGAATAGAGCATACTTTGGAAAGTTACAACAAATCCTCAACGTGTTCCGCACCTTTAGTCTAGTCGATGTTCGGAGAGACGCCGGCCTTCGGCTACCGCTCGCCGAGGGCCAGTCGACCAGTCATGCGCGAAACGAGTGTGAGGAGGCCACTACCAGGCGTCGCGCTGACGCACGGAGAGTACCTGTGCGTCCGACGTCCAACAAGACACGAAAATCGCGGAATCGTTACTGAGACCGGGGTCCGAGCAGCTGCCGCGCTGCGGCCAGCGCCGCTTCCCGCCCGGTGAAGCCGGTGGCGTAAACCGTCTGCACGGGGTTGTCGTGCCCTTTGCTCGCGGTTCGCAGCTCGCGGCCCGGCAGCCGGGACGCTGCCCATGACGAAGCCTTCGCGATCTCGCCGGGTTCGGTGCTTTCCGCGACCAGCACGCGATAGCCGCCGCCCTGGACCGGATCCACCATGTGCTCCGGCTTGAGGAACGGAACGAAGACCTCGCTTCCGACCGGCAGCTGGTGCGCGTTACGGATCTCGGGGTTGTAGCGATAGATCTCGGTCAGCACCGACGAATCGACGCTTCCGTAATACTGCATCGCGATAGCCCAGACCGTGTCGCCTCGCGTCACGCGCAGGTGCCGCCCGACGGCAGGTGCCTCGCCGGCTCTCGGCGCACGTGCCGGAGCGGATGCCGCGGTATAAGACGCTGCATTTTCGAGCCCGTCCGCGAGTCCGGTCGGTGCCGAGGCGACCGACGGTGGTGCTTCCGCGGGCAGCCGCGATGCAGGCGTGGCCGGCGGAGGCAGCTCGGTTCGGCGCATGGCTTCCGCCGTCCGCGCTTCAGCGGCACGCGCTTCTGCCGCTTTGGCTTCGGCGGCCTTCGCCTCGGCCGCCTGCCGCTCGATCTCTTTGCGCTGGCGCAGCGCCTTGGCCTTTTCGTCGTCGCTCAGCTGATCGCTGATCGACGTCCGCTTCGAGAGCGAGGCAACGTCACGACCCCTGAGGTCGGACGCCGGCTCCGGCGAACCGCTGCCGTACAGCCGGGCGGCAGTCGAGCGGGCCGCCTCTTCGGCTCGCCGCAAACTGCCCTGGACTGTCTCACCGATGGCGGCTTCCTGCGCCGCTGCCTGGTTGGCTTCTTCCGATGCGGCCGGGTCCGGTCGCGCGGGAGCCGCAGGCAAGGTCAAAACGGAAGATGCCGGCGGCTGTGCCTGAGGCGGACTTGCCACGTTGTACGTGGTGTCGCCGAGAGCGCCGACGGCCGGCGGAAGGCCGGCCTGCAAAGACGGATCGCGCGTCGGCGCCGACGGGGGACTGGCTGCGGCCGTCGCTTGCGTCGGGACAGCAGGCGGGACCTCCGCCGGAATGCCGTAGAGCCCTTCGGGTTTGGCCGGAGCAGGGACAGACTCCGGTGCCGGAGCCGGTATCGGTGCGACCGGTGCAGCGGGAGCGACATTCGGACGCGGCGGTTCCACGCGCGCAACGGCAACAGGCGCTGGGGGCGCCGGCCGTGCGGAAGCCGAGGCTGCTTCCGGCGCCGGCGTGGTCTTGACGATCGACGACAATCCCCGCGACGACTCCCACGGACGATCGGCGAGGCCGCGCCCGAGAGCGAATGCGGCACCGATCACGACCACCGCTGCGATTCCGTACCGCAGCGCCGGCCGGGAAATCTTCTCGCGAAAACTTCCCATCCACGCCTGCGAGCGCGTCTCGCCGTCGAGATCGCGAATCGCCGCATTCATCACCGAGATCGTGATGCGCTCGCTGCCTTCGGCGAACGCAACCATCATTGCGTTGTCGCAGATCACGTTGATGACGCGCGGGATTCCCTGCGACGCCTGCCAGCAGCGCATCAGGGCGGCGCTGGTGAAAAGCTCGGCCTTCTGACCGCCGGCGCTTCGCAGGCGCGTTTCCACGTACGCACGGATCTCGTCGCTGCGCATCGGCTTGAGCGTGGCCCGCACGCCGATCCGCTGCCGGAGCTGGCGCAGGTTCGGCCGCCGCAGCTTTTCTTCCAGCTCGGGCTGGCCGCTCAGCACGATCTGCAGGATCTTTTCCTTGGAGGTCTCGAGGTTCGACAGCATGCGAAGCTCTTCGAGAACCTCGTCGTCGAGCGTCTGGGCTTCGTCGATGATGACGACGACGTTGCGTCCGTCGGTGAGCTGTTCGAGCAGGTAATGGTTGAGCCGCTCGATCAGTTGCAGGCGGCCGCCCGGATCCGTGCGGATGCCGAGCTCCATGCACAGGTACTCGAGAAGCTCGTCGAATGAGACTCCGGGGTTGAAGACGAAGACGACGCGCGTCTCGCCCTCGATCTCGTCGACGATGCGACGCAGCAGCGTGGTCTTTCCGGTACCCGCCTCCCCGATCAGTGTCAGGAAGCCCTTTCTCGACTTGATCCCGTAGAGCACCGCGGCGAGGGCTTCGCGCGTGGACTCGTTGATGTAGTGGAACTTCGGGTCCGGGGTCAGATTGAAGGGATTTTCCGAGAGGTGGTAGAAGTGAGCGTACATCTCCAATGTGTCCAGTGTGCCTTGCCGGCCGCCTCGGGCAGCCTCGTCAGGAACGTTATCGCATGATGCACGGTGGTACCCAACCGTGCACGTAAGACAAGAGACGTTTTAACGGGTCGCAAACGGACCGGATCAGCCCGTCGACTGGGGCTCGCGAGGACGCCGGAAATCCTCCCGCTTCAGCCCGTGCTGCTTCATCTTGCGATGCAGCGTGGCTGCGTCGACCATGGCGTGCTTGGACGTCGAGGAAATCCCGCCTCTGGCGCGGCGCAGCACGGACGCCAGGTAGTCTTTCTCGGCGCGCTTCAGGAACTCGCGCAGCGGCAGCTCGTAGTCGCGAGCCCGGCCCGGGCCGGTTGTCGCCGACGGCGAGCCGCTTCCGACCGGCAGATCGACGTCCTTGATCATCGGCCCGGCGGCCTTGAGGATCGACCTCTCGAGCACGTTGCCGAGCTCGCGAACGTTTCCCGGCCAGTGGTACGACATCAGGACCTGGAGCGCCTTGTTGGACACGCGCATTCCGCCCCGTTCCCGGGAGTGCGGATTGTTCTTCAGGATCTCGGTCGCCAGCAGCGGGATGTCTTCGAGCCGGTCGCGCAGCGGCGGGATCACGATCGGCACGACGTTGATGCGATAGAAGAAATCCTCGCGCATCTCGCCGCGCGCGACCATCTGCTCGAGGTCGCGGTTGGTGGCCGCGATCACGCGGATGTTCACCTTGATCAGGCGGTTGCCGCCGAGCTTTTCGACCTCGCGCTGCTCGAGCACGCGCAGCAGCTTGAGCTGCATCGATGGTGAGATGCTCTCGATCTCGTCGAGGAACAGCGTGCCGCCGTTGGCCAGCTCGATCTTGCCGGTGCGGTCCTGGACGGCGCCGGTGAACGCTCCGCGCTCGTGTCCGAACAGCTCGGTCTCGAGCAGCGTATCCGGAAACGCCGCACAATTGATCGCCACGAAGCGCCCGCTCTTGCGACGGCCCTGGAAGTGCACGGCGCGCGCCGCCAGCTCCTTGCCCGTGCCCGACTCGCCGGTGATCAGAACAGTCGCGTCGTTTTGCGACAGCGCCTCGATCGTCCGGAAAATCTCGTGCATGACGGGATTGCGGCTGACCATGTTCGCGAACGAATAGCGCTCCGAAAGCTGGCTGCGCAGATAGCTGATTTCATCGAGCAGCCGGCGCTTTTCCAGGATCTTTTCGGTCGCCAGCAGGATCTCTTCGCGCTCGAACGGCTTGGTGATGTAGTCGTTGGCACCCTGGCGGATGGCCTCGACGGCGCCTTTGATCGATGCGTAGCCGGTGATGATGATGACGCCGAAGTCGGTCCAGCGTTCGTGGATCTGCCGCGTAAGGCTGAGACCGTCGGTGCCCGGGATCTTCAGGTCGACGACGCCGAGTGCGTAGTCGAACTGTTCGAGCAGCGCCAGTGCCTCGGTCGCATTGCCCGCGCTGTCGACTTCGTAGTGCCGCTCGCGGAACAGGTCCTCGAGCTGGCGGCAGATGAGAGGATCGTCGTCTACGACTAGAATACGTTGCGCCATCGTCACGCTCCCTGGGAAGCAACCGGCAGCTTCAGCGTCCACGACGAGCGATCGCCGTTTTGAATGTCGAGCGCTCCACCGTGCAGCTCCGCGATCCTCGCGGTGAGCGCGAGCTTGAGATCGTCGGGCACGCCGGTAGTGACGCCTTGCAAGCGGTGGATTCGAAGGCCGACCGGATCACCACCGATCAGCTCGATGACAATCGGTGACTGCGTGCGGTCGTCTCCCGATGCGGCACGGCACAGGAATGCGAGCGCCTCGGAGATCCTTCCGGGATCCACGCTCACCTCGCACTGGCCCGCATCCAGATCTCCGGCCAGCTCGACGGGACGCAACCCGACGTGCTGGCGCAGGCTCGCGACCAGGTCGTCCATGCGCACGAGCAGCCGGCGCAGCTCGACCGGCCGGATGTACTGCATCGTCGAGCGCGCGATCGATTCGACGTTCTCGATGCTTTCTTTCAATCCTGTCAGCAGCGAGTGAAGCTTTTCATTTTCGGGATCCACCGCTCCTTCGATCAGCTCGAGGAAGTAGTAGGCGCGGTGGATGTGATTGGCGAGGTCGTGTGACGCCTCGGAAAGGACACGCTGATCGTCGATCTGTGTCACGCCGCCTTGCCTCCGGAACTCGATGGATGCGCGACCCGCTCTCCCCATCAACCTGCGATACCCGGGATTGCCTCTCGAGCATTGCAAGCTTGCGTCGCATAGAGCCCGGATTCGGGCAGCTTTGCAAGCTCCGGAAGTGGCGTAAAAGCGCAGGTGGGTCAGCGGCCGTCCGGTTCCTCGCCGAGGATCCGCTCGCGGATGGCCGTCGGGTCGAGCGCCAGCGCTTCGCAGACATTGTTGAACGAGAACGGCGAATCCCAGTCCTCGCAGCTGAGCCAGAACGCTGCCTGGCGGCGCAGGATCTTCGGGTTCTCGCGGGGGGCCTTGAGACGTCCGGCATAGCAGGCCACGGCATCCTCGAGGACGGCCAGCATCAGCGCGCGCTCGGGCGTGCGCTCGTTCTGATCCTCGATGAGCGGATCCTGGGCCGTCGCCGAAAAGAACGACCGCGGTCGCGTCCGCGTGAAGCGCTCGCTCTTGTTGATGGATGGCTGTGCCGCCGGCTGGGTGGTGTGTGCCGCTTTCCTCATCTTCCTCTTCCTCCACAGGACGGCAGGAGCCGTCGGTTCGGCCGCGTGGCCGTATGCGGAGGTCAGAGCAATCCCGAAGCCAGCTCGGGAACCGGAAGAAAGTGCTTGAAATCGCTCGATTTGCGCGTAACCGCGCGGCCGCCGCCCGTACAAGTTCGGACAGCGGCGGACAGAACCGTGCGCACTACCCAGATTTGACGGCGGACCGATCCGCCCGCGCGGCCGGCTAGGAGGCCGCGAGCAGTTGCCGCGCGATGACCTTCAGCTCGAGGACGGGCTTGACCCCCTCGAAAATCGGAAGAACGGTCGCATCGACGACGTAGCGCGAGATGGGGTACTCCTCGGCATAGCCCCACCCCCCGTGCAGCAACTGCCCTTCCTGGGTCACGGCCACGGCAACGTCGCACGCGAGGAGCTTGGCCATCGCCGGCTCGAGCGAAATCGTCTCGTCGGCGTCCATCGCACGCGCCGCACGATAGGTGATCTGGCGCGCGACCTGCGTCGCCGTCGCCATGCGCCCGAGCTTGTACTGGGTCAGCTGGAAGTCGACGAGCGCACTGCCGAACTGCTTTCGATCGATCGCATAGGCTGCGGCCGCTTCGAGCGCAGCCTGCGCGAGGCCGGTTGCGCGCCCACCCGTCTGCAGGCGCCCCGCCGCGAAGCCGTTCATCTGCAGGTAGAATCCCTTGTTGAGTCCACCCTCGCCGCCGATCAGGTTCTCGGAAGGCACGAAGTAGTTCTCGAACGCGAGCGTGTACGAATGCATGCCGCGGTAGCCCGGAGTCGCGTCCGCCTTGCCGTGCAGCACGCCGCCGGTCGGCTGGCGCATCTCGAACTCGTGGCCGTCGAACGCATCCTTCTCGACGATGAACAGCGACAGACCGCGTGCTCCGGTCTTCAGGTCGGGATTGGTGCGTGCGAGCAGCGCAAGCACGTTCGCGCGGCCGGCAAACGTGCACCATGCCTTCGCACCGTTGATCAGCCATCCGCTGCGTCCGCCGACTTCCGCCGGCTCCGCACGGCACGCGACCGATGCGACGTCGGATCCGGTATTCGGCTCGGTCACGGAGATGCCGACCATGATCTCGCCGGCGCTGACCGGTGCCAGCCACTTCTTTTTCTGCTCTTCGGTCCCGCCCTTGAGCAGGGCCTTGGTCAGGATCTCCGGCCTCGTGATCAGCGAGCCCGCGGCTGCGAGCGATACGCGCGACAGCTCCTCGGTCGTGATGATCATCGCGAGGTTGCCCATGCCGAGGCCGCCGTACGTCTCCGGCGCAGACATCCCGAAATATCCCATGTCGGCCATCGCGCGGATGAGCGTGTCGGGCACCAGCTCGTCGTGCCGGTGAATGCGCTCGGCAAGAGGCGCGACTTCTTTCTGCGCGAAGCTTCGCACCGAGTCGCGCACCATGACGACGTCGTCCTCGGGCATCCATGCGTTGTTGGCTCCCCGCTGCGACGCCGTTGCGCGGCCGATCGAGCGGATGCGGTCTTCGCTGGCGCACGCTTCGATCCGCTCGCGGATGGCTGCCGAGCCGAGCGTACGATCGAACAGCCCCTGCGGCAGCGCGAAATCCGATCCGGCCGCGACCATCTGGCCGCAGAGCCGGGCGGCGACTTCACCAGCGTATACGGCAGCCTCGTCGACGAGCACGCCAGCGTCGATGCCGGCCGCTACGGCGCCGCGCGCGTAGTCGAGCATTGCGCGCGCAGCAAGGGCTTCGGTCGCTACGTAGGCGACGCGCTCGGAGTGGACCTGCCACGAGTCGATGTTCTTTCCGCCGTCGGTGCGCTCGGATGCGGATTTTACCGCCGCGCGAACGATCTCGTCCGTCGCGTCGACGATCGAAGCGATCTCCTCGACGCTGATCTTGCGTGCCTGCCTCTCCTGCATTTCGTGTTTGCTCCTGCGCTTGGACACGCTCCCGGTGGAGCGGCGCGGCAACGTCTACGGGCGGTCCGGTACGGTGTCAACGTGCCCGCGCGAACCGGGCCGCGGAAGCTTTCGCGGCCATGCCTGCCATGTTATGCATGCTCGCGCCGCACGCACCGCAATGCGCGCCCGTCGCCTGCGACCCGCAGCATGAGCACTCAGGAGTTGCCGATGAATTCGCCGTTCCCCGCCGTTGCCGGTTCCCTATCCACATGCGCCCGTCCTGCGCTGCTCGCTGCCGCGCTGGTTCTCGCCATCGGCCCGACGGGCGGCTGCTCGAAAGGCCCCGACAAGGCGAGCGCGCCGAAGAGCGCCGCGACGGTTGCAGCGGGCCCGAGCGTCGTGATCAAGACCAACAAGGGCACGATCGAAGTCGAGCTCTATCCCGACAAGGCTCCGGCAACCGTCAAGAACTTTCTCGACTACGTCGACGCCGGTCACTACGACGGCACGATCTTTCACCGCGTGATCAAGGATTTCATGATCCAGGGCGGCGGATTCGTGCCCGATGGGCAGCAGAAGCCGACCAAGCCTCCGGTCAAGAACGAAGCCAACAACGGGCTCAAGAACACCCGCGGCACGATCGCGATGGCCAGAACCCAGGTCGTCGACTCAGCGACCGCGCAGTTCTTCATCAACCAGGCCGACAACGCGTTCCTCGATTTCAAGGCCGAAACTCCGGGAAGCTTCGGCTACTGCGTGTTCGGCAAAGTCACCTCCGGCATGGACGTCGTCGACGCGATCGCAAATGCACCCAAGCCCGAAAGCAAGACTCCGGGTGTGTTCCAGGACCGTCCGAAGGACGACGTCATCATCGAATCGATCAAGAGGAAGGGCTGACGCCCGACGACCTCGATGCACATCTCGTCCCTGCTGTCGCGGGGTGAGCCGGTTTACTCGTTCGAGTTCTTCCCGCCGAAGACCGAGGCCGGGGACCGCGCACTCCTCGCCACGCTCGCTGAGCTGCGGCCGCTGCGTCCGGATTACGTGTCGGTTACGTACGGCGCCGGCGGAAGCACACGCGATCGCACCGTGGAGCTCGTCGGCTACATCCTGAACGACCTCGGCATCGAGGCCATGGCCCACCTGACCTGCGTCGGCGCATCGCGCGGCGAGCTCGCCTCGGTGCTCGACCGGCTCGAGGCCACCGGCATCCGCAACGTGATCGCGCTGCGCGGCGATCCACCGGCCGGTGAAGCGGAATTCGAGCCGCACCCCGACGGACTTACCTATGCAAACGAGCTCGTCGCGCTGATCCGCGCGCAGCAGCGCCCGTTCTGCGTCGCTGCCGCGTGCTATCCCGAGAAACACATCGAAGCCGTATCGTTCGACGCCGACCTCGAGGCGCTGCAGAGCAAAGTCGGCGCGGGCACGGACTTCCTGATCACGCAGCTGTTCTTCGACAACCGGTTGTATTTCGAGTTCGTCCGGCGCGCCCGCGAGGCCGGCATCCGGATCCCGATCGTTGCCGGCATCATGCCGATCACGAACCTGTCGCAGATCGAGCGCTTCACGCAGCGATGCGGAGCGAGCATCCCCGCCGAGCTGCATGCGCGCCTGGAACCTCATCGTGACGACCCGGAGCGCGTCGAAGCGCTGAGCATCGACTATGCGATCGGGCAATGCCGCGAGCTGATCGAGCGCGGAGCGCCGGGAATCCATTTCTACACGCTCAACCGCTCGCGGGCGACGCGCGACATCCTCACCGCGCTGCGCCGCTGAACCGATTTGTCTCCGTCACAGCTCACGAACGGGCTGCGTGCGCGCTGGAAGCAGCTGCGGGCGAGCTTCGTCGCTCCCGCGCTCGTCGCGGTCGTCGCGCTGTTCGTCTATTCGCGTGCGCTCGACTGGGGTCTTCCCGGCGGCGACGAAACGTGGGCCGCGGATGCGATCAAGCCGAGCGCTCCGCTGGCCGTCGCGTTTCACAACTTCGGACATGGCTGGAACAGCGGATGGTTCTGGTTCAAATATCCGCCCTTTCACGCGTTCCTGCTCTGCGCGCTGTACGCTCCGTATCTCGCGTGGCTGTGGGCGACCGGCGGCCTTGCCGGCTTCCAGTCCGACTATCCGTTCGGCCTCGCCGATCCGGTCGCATCGCTTTCCATGCTCGCATGGATCGGTCGCGCGGCCAGTGCAGCGATGGGCGCCGGATGCGCGCTGCTCGTCTACGCGTGCGTGGCGCGGAGCTTCGGCCGGCGTGCCGCAGTCTGCGCGGCGCTCGTGACGACCTTCGCGTATCCGATGGTGTTCTATTCGCAGACCACCAACGTCGAGGTGCCGTACCTGTTCTGGCTGCTGGCCTCGCTCGTCGGCGCGGTTCGCATCATCGAAGACGACCGCCGGCTGCGATGGTGGGTCCTGCTCGGTGCGGGAGCTGCGCTGTCGGTGTCCACCAAGGAGCTCGCGGCCGGAGCGTTCCTTGCCGTGCCGGTGGTGATCGTGGTGCGCTCGCTCATCATGCGGGTCCCGGTGTGGACATGGATCCGCGGCGGGCTGGTGGCCGGCCTCAGCTTCGCGATCGCGATCGCGCTCGCCAACAACGTCCTGTTCAATCCGCTCGGCTTCGTCCAGCGCACGAAGTTTCTGACCCAGACGCTGCCGTCGGAAATCGCGCTGCGCTACGCGCCGTACTACTTCCCGATCCAGCTCGGCGGCAATCGCGGCGCCGGCGTCGAGCTTGCGCAACTCTCGCTCGCATTGTCCCGCCTCAGCGCAAGTCTCGGCTGGCCGACGCTCGCGCTTTCGATCGCCGGGTTTCTGATCGCGGCGAGACGGCGGCCCGCGTGGACGCTGCTGCTCGTTGCCGCCGGCGCCGGCTACTACCTCGTCAGCGTGCGGGCGATGCTCTCGCTCAGCCTGCGATACCTGCTGCCGCTCACGGTGCTTTGCTGCGCCGCATCCGGCATCGCAATCGCCGAGCTGGTGCGCGCGCGAACCGGACCCGCCGCGCGATGGAGACCGCTCGGCATCCTCGTTGCCGCTCTCGCCGCCGTGTGGATCTTCGCGTACGGCTGGGACGTCAACCGGATGATGGCCGGCGATGCGCGCTACGATGCCGAACGCTGGCTGGCACTTCAGGCCGCACGCCGGCCGCGCGTGGAAATCTACCAGAATCGCGCGTATCTTCCGCGCTTCCCCGAAGGCATCGACGTGATCGAAGTTCCCTATGAGCAGCGCGACGCGACGGCGTTCGCCGAGCGGCATCCGGACCTCGTCGTGCTGTCGTCGAGCGGCCTTTCGGGGATCACCGTGCGCTACAAGCAGGACTGGCAAAGCGATTCCGATGGCGACTCCGACGCCGACAGCGGCTACTCGCCTGCCCAGCGCAGCGCCGGCGGTGCAGTCATGAACTATACGCGTGACGCCAACGCCGAGTTCCTGCGAAGGCTGACCGCGGGCGAGCTCGGCTACACGGAAGCCGCACGTTTCTCGGTTACGCCGTGGATCGATCGTCCGCTGATCCAGAGCCTCAACCCCGCGATTGTCATCTACGCTGCCGCCTCGGCGCAGCCGGCCGCAATCCTGCCTCGGCCGGGCACGGCGGACTGAGAGCGATGGCGTCGCGAGCCTCGAGTTTCCTGCGCTGCCTCGGCGCACTGATGCTGCTGACGGCGACGACGTGGGCCGTCGAGATCCCGGCGCTGCTTTTCGTATGGCGTCACCAGACGCTGCCGCCGTACGCATTCTTTCCGAATCAGTCCTACGACTTCCTCGCCAAGATCCGCTGGTTTGCCGGCGCGCTCTTCGATTGGGCCCCGGGGCTGCCCGACCGCTTCGCGGGACTTGCGGTCGGCGACAAGCTTTCGGCTCTTGCGCCGCTGCTGCCGTCGACGCTCGTCGTTGCTGCCGCTGTCGGTGTCATCGGCGGCGCACTGTGTGCGCTCGTCTCGCGGCGGCGCGGAACGCTTCGCGGCGACCTTCTGCTGTGGGCCGCGCTTGCGCTTGTGGTCCACGTTGCCGTCTCGATTCCGGCGTTCAGTCTCGACGAAGGGCTGCGCATCAGCCGGCTTGCGTATCGCGCGCGAAGCCTGGTCGTCGACGGGATGCTGCTCGCGACCGCCGTATCGCTGGTCGCGTGGGTGCTCGCGTGGTCGCTCGCGCCGCTGTTCTCGCGTTCGCGGGCACTGACGATTGCCGGGCTCGTCACAATGGTCGGTGCAAGCGCGCTGGCGATGACGAACGCCCGCCCCGCGCCGGCGGCGAAAGCCGCAGCGAGCGCACCCTCGGCGGGAGCACACCGCAACGTCGTGCTGATCTCGCTCGACAGTCTTCGCGCGGACCACGTGGGCGCCTGGGGCTACAAGCGCGACACGACCCCGAACCTCGACTGGTTCGCGAAGGAAAGCGTGCGGTTCCGCAACGCCATTTCGACGTCGTCGTGGACGCTGCCGACGCACCTGACGATGTTCACCGGCCGCTCGCAGCTTTCGCACGGCGTCGTCGTCGACACGAACGTGCTGCCGACGTCGGTACGCACGCTCGGCGAGATCTTCCACGATGCCGGCTATGCGACCGCGGGCTTCGTCTCCGGGCCCTACGTGAGCGGCCACTACGGCTACGACCGCGGCATGGACACGTATATCGACCTGAGCGCGCAGTGGGGAAAAGGCGCCGAGGCGCGCGCAGCCGTGCTGTCACCGCAGGTCAACGAAAAGGGCCTCGCGTGGCTCGACGAGACGCACGAAAAGCCGTTCTTTCTGTTCCTGCACTACTTCGACATTCACTACGACTACGTTCCTCCGCCGCCGTACGACACGATGTTCGACCCCGGTTACACCGGCACGATGGACGGCCGCATGTTCATCGAGCGCGACGACGTCAATCCGAAGATGCCGCCGCGCGATCTCGAGCATATCCTTGCGCTCTATGACGGCGAGATCCGTTTCACCGACGAGCACGTCGGCCGGGTCCTCGACCGGCTGCGCGAAAAAGGGTTGCTCGATTCGACGGCGGTCATGATCGTCGCCGACCATGGCGACGAGTTCTTCGAGCACGGCAACAAGGGTCATCACCGCACCGTCTACGACGAGGTCCTGCACGTGCCGATGCTGCTGCGGCTTCCCGGCGGCGAGCACGCCGGAGAGACGATCGATGCACAGACGAGCCTCCTCGACGTGTTTCCGACGCTGCTCGATGCAGCCGGCCTGGCCGCGCCGGAAGCAACCGAAGGCGAAAGCCTGGCGGGCTGGATCCGCGGCTCGACGAGCACGCGTACGGCCGTCTTCTCCGATTTCTACGACAAGCGCGGTTTCAACCTGCAGGTCTCGCGCCGCACGCCGGACGAGAAGACCATCCAGCACTTCAACCGCATCACGCACCCGAAGCAGGGAGCGCTCGAAGATTACGATCTGGCCGGCGATCCCGCCGAGAAGAGCAACCGCGCCCGGTCCCGTCGCGCCGAAGTCGCATCCGCCGTCGAAGCCATGACGGCGTGGCTCGACGGGCAGTGGCGTTTTCATCGCCGCACCGAAACCGAGACCGGCGGCAATGCATCGATCCAGATCGACACCGAAACGATGCAGCGGCTGAAGTCGCTCGGCTACGTCGGCGAGTAATTCCGCAATTTCACGCGAAGGCTGCGTCAGCCCGGGGCGCGCCGCGTCGCGATGCCCGACACGCTGGCGATCGTAGCGATCAGCTCCGCGGGCTCGACGGGCTTCGACAGGTGCATCTGGTAGCCCGCGAGCATCGCGCGCGTTCGGTCTTCCGAGCGCGCGAACGCCGTCAGTGCGACGGCCGGCGTGGTGTGACCGAGCGCCCGCTCGAGCACACGGATGTTGCGGATCAGCTCGTAGCCGTCCTGCTCGGGCATACCGATGTCGCTGATGATCACGTCCGGACGCGACGCCTTGAACGATTCGATCGCTTCGCGGGCCGAGGCTGCGCAGTCGGGACTGGCGCCGTGCCCGACGAGCAGCCGGCGCACGACTTCGCGTGCATCAGCCTCGTCGTCGACGACCAGCACCCGCAGGCCTTCGAGCGACATCGGATCACTCGGGAACTTCTGCGGCTGCATCGGCGACCGCGGGTGCGAGCGATCGGCGGTTTCTTCTTCCTGTTCGTGAATCGGCATCAGCGGCAGCTCGACCGTGAACGACGACCCCTGGCCCTCGCCGCCGCTTCGTGCGCGCACCGTTCCGCCGTGAAGCTCGACCAGCTGCTTGACGATCGACAGCCCGAGACCGAGGCCGCTGTGACGGCGCGTGGTCGAGCCATCGGCCTGGCGAAAGCGCTCGAACACGTACGGCAGGAACTCGGCGCGAATCCCCTGCCCCGTGTCCGTCACCGAAATCTCGACGTGCGAGTTCACGCGCGACAGCGCGAGCTGGACGCGGCCGTCCTTGCCGGTGAACTTGATCGCGTTCGACAGAAGGTTCCAGACGATCTGCTGGAGCCGGTTCGGATCGCCGCGCACGGGCCCGACCTTGGGATCGATGAGCGTCTGCAGGCGGATGCCCTTGGCTTCGGCGGCCGGTCCGACCGTGGCGAGCGCGGTTTCGATGACTTCCGGAAGATTCACCTGCTGGACGTCGAGCCGGAGCTTGCCGGCGACGATGCGGCTCATGTCGAGCAGGTCCTCGATGATCTGCGTCTGCATGCGCGCATTGCGCTCGATGACTTCGATCCCCTTGGCGGCGTCTTCGGGCGCAAGCTCGCCTTCGCGCAGCATCATCGCCCAGCCGAGGATTGCCGACAGCGGCGTGCGCAGCTCGTGCGACAGCGTCGCGACGAACTCGTCCTTCAGGCGGCTCGCGCGCTCGACCTCGCCGCGCGCGCTGCGCTCGCTCTCGAGCAGCTGCTCGCGCTGAACGTGCGCCACCTGGAGCTCGAGGTCCTGCTTCTGGATCTGCGTGAGCATTTCGTTGAAGACGTCGGTGAACGCTCCGAGCTCGTCGTCACCGTACTTCCTCGCCCGTGCGGAATAGTCCTTGGTTTCGGAAACGTGGCGTGCCGCCGACGCAAGCTCGGCGATCGGCTTGATGAGGAACCTGCGGATCCGGCTCGCGACCAGGAACGCGCCGAGCATCGTCAGCAGCGCGATGATGAAGACGATGCTCGCGTTGTACCACGCGCGCGAGATCGCCGCGCTGCGATCGAAGACGACCTGAAGGCGACCGACCTCGCCGGCGGGACCGCGGATCTCGTCGGTCACGATCATCCAGCTTCCTTCGAGCCGCCGTCCCTCCTGCCACATCGCGAAAACCGGCGGCCGGATGGACGGATTGTCGTAGCGCGCGAAGACCTTTCCGTCCGGCGTGTAGAGCGTGGCCGATGCAACGTTGTCCGAGTTTTTCAGCGCCGCCAGCGCTTCGTTGCCGAGCTGGGGGTCGCCGAACGCGAGCGGCGCTTCGCTGTTGCCCGCGATGATGTGCACCTGCGCGTCGGCGAGCGACGCCGTTTCATGCTCGGTGTCGAAGTAGTCGATGACCGCAAGAACGGTCGACACCGAGAACACGGCAAGGCCGGTCGTCAGCGTGACGAGCAGCGTCAATTTGGTTCCGAACGATCGGATTGGACGCAGTCTCATTAGGGGATTTCTTCGCCGCCGACGATCTTCGCGAGCTTGAGCACTTTTGCGCTGATCGTCACACGCGATTTCTGAATGGCTTTCGGATTGGCCTGAAACAGTATCCGATCCTGCTCGAAGACAAAGCCGATCATGCCTCCATTCTCGACGAAGTCGGGGGTGTCGCCGACGGTCAGTGTCTTCGACGGATTCAGGCGTGCAAGGATCGTCGCAATCGGTTCGGGTCCCGCCGAGCAGATGTACACCAGATGGGACTGCTCGAGACTGCGGTAGAATTCCTGACGGTCAGCGTCATCCGAGCCGTACGGTGCGTGCTCGAGCACGACCTGACGCCCACCGATCGGCTGGCTGTGACGGATGACCTCGGACAACACCTTGTCGTCGTCGCACTCCCCCACCTCGGTAACGACGATCGGGCTGTCGGGCTGCTCGAACGCATCGTCGGGCCATTGCGAATAGCGGATGAAGTTGAGGACGTAGGCCGCCTTGACGCGTCCTGCCTTCTCGACGTCGAGCGTCTGCGCATGCGCACGCACCTCGCCGCCGGCGACGATCGCAATCGTCGCGAGCAACAGGAACGTGTGCAGGCAGCGCTTCATGAATCTGGCCGTTTCCCTCGACAAAACGCCTAAAAGTGGAAGTTCACTTCTGCATAGACCGCACGCTCGACCTGAACGTCGGACGCTTCCCTGTGCCGTTCTTCGAGAAGGTTCTGCCCCCAGAGGACCAGGTCGATGTTCTTCGTGGCGTGCCACGTTACGCCCTGATCGAGTCTCACGTACGACGGCACGCCGAGCGTGACGACATCATCGACGTAGTAGAGTCCGGTATTGAGCTCGATCTGGTCGGTCAGGTCGAAGAAGGAGAAGACCTTCACCTGGTGATGCGGTGAGGTACCTTCGTCCGACGGCAGAATATCCCCGTGAATCTCCAGTTTGACGTATGAGTAGGACCCCTCCAGCGACCAGCGTTCGAACGGCCGCCACATGGAACTGACCTCGACACCGTAACTCTCCCCGGATCCGGCATTCGCGAACGTCCCGATGAGCGTCTTCGGAACGAACAGCAGGTTCGAATAGTCGTTATAGAAAGGAGCGATGTCGAGTGTGAGATTTTCGAAAAACCGGTGCCGGTACCCGATTTCATACGCGATCAGTTTTTCCGACTTCGCGTCGGGATTGCCGAGCACGCCGACCGGCTGCTGCTGCCCGCCGGCTTCGGCAATTGCGACGACCAGGAAGCCGTCCTGTTCGAGGCGGGTCGGCACACGAACGGGTCGCGAGATCGACGCCCACAGGGTGTCGCGATCATCCGGCGTCCACCACAATCTCCCCCCGGGCTGGACCTCGAATCCGGTGAAGCTGTTGTTCTCGAGCTTGGTGCCGATCATCGCGAACAGCTCGTTCGGAACGAGCGTGATCGTGTCCTGGACGAAACCGCTGATCGTGTTGAGCTTGCGCGACCTGGGATCGAGCGAGACGATCTCGCTGTCGCGCGACCGGTCGGCGCTGGTGCGGTCTCCGAGACCCCACTGGATGTCGTTGCGCGCGCCCAGGCGGAAGTAGTGGCGGAAGTCGAAATCGATCGTGTCGCGCTCGACGTGGAACCCCGCAGCCTGCGTGCGTGACGTACGATCGTAGTACGCCTGCATCGACAGGCCCGCGGTCGGTGAAATGGCGTGACTGCCGCGCATCAGCAGGTTGCCGCCGTTGGTCCAGCCGGTGTTGATGTCCTGCAGCGGCTTCTGGTTCGCCTGCGGAATCGCCGTCGACTCGCCGAGATGCCCGAGGTTGTAGATGTCGCCCTGCACGGTGAAGTTCGTGAGCCCGTGCGGAATGTCGACGCGGAATCCGCCGTGTGCGAGGTCCCATGCGTCGTGCGCGGAATCGGTGCGCTCGCGGCCGGGTCTGCACTCGCCCGCAGCATCGAGATCGCAGTTCTGCTGCGAGTAGTGATCGCGGTCGAAGTATTTGCCGAAAACCCGGTACGTTGCGTTTCCAAGCTTGCCGCCGTAGCGGGCCGACGCGAAGCCGTGCTCGATGTTTCCGCCGCCGGCCTTGACGTACAGGCCCTGCGTCTCGGCCGAGCTCTTGGTGATGACGTTGATCACGCCGTTGACCGCGTTCGCGCCCCACAGCGTGGCGCCCGGGCCGCGGATGACTTCGATGCGCTCGAGATCCGTCAGCAGGATGTCCTGGACGTCCCAGAACGTTCCGCCGAAGAGCGGGTCATAGACCGCGCGGCCGTCGATCAGGACGAGCGTTTTGTTGGCGAGCCCTCCAGCGAACCCGCGCATTCCGACCGTCCACGAATGGGAGTTGGTGCTGCCCACGTACACACCGGGAACGATTCGAAGAACGTCGGCAAGCGTGTGGTGCCCCGTGCGGCGAAGCTGTTCCGGGGTGATCACGTACACCGCGGCGGGTGACCGGAACCAGTCCTCCTCCGAACCTGCGACGGTCGTGACCTGGACATTCATCAACTCCTCGATCGGCGCTGATGCTGCCTCCTCGACCGTGAACTCGCGCGCGGCGTCTGCCGAACCGGCGAAGATGAATGCTGCCGCAGCGGTGAGCGCTGCGACGAGTGCGGTTGTGAAGCGTGCCATTTCCCGCTGTGGGCGCACCGAGCCGGGTCCGGCTTCAGCAGCCCTTGCAGGTGAGGCAGAACTCCGTCGATCCATGTCGATTGCCCTCCAGACAGTTCGGACAGCAGTCTCGAGGCCGGCCCCTCTATGCCGGTCGAACGAGGCTGACGCCATGCCAGCTTACTGAATGTCAGCGCCGTGGATAGCTTTGCTGTTCCGCTCGCTTGGCGACTCCGCCGTCAAAGTCGAACGTGCCTGCGCGTATTGGCGCATCCGGGCGGGTACCCGGGATGTGAGAAAGGTCAGAACCCTTGGAGCGAGGCGAACCGGTCGCGATGCCACGCCGCGTCGCCGAAGGTCATCTCCGAGCCGCGCATCCGCTTGAGATAAAGCCCGATGTCGTGCTCGTCGGTCATGCCGATGCCGCCGTGCATCTGGACGCCTTCATAGCCGGTCAGCACCGCGGCGTCCGAACAGCGGGCCTTGGCCACGGAGACCAGTGCGCGTGCGTCCGCGGCAGCATTGTCGAGCGCCGTCGCTGCGCCGAGCACGGCCGAGCGCGCCAGCTCCAGCTCCACATAGACCTTGGCTGCGCGATGCTTGAGCGCCTGGAAGCTGCCGATCGGCACGCCGAACTGCTTCCTGGTCTTCAGGTACTCGAGAGTCATCTCGAACGTGGCGCGCATGTTGCCGAGCATCTCGGCGCAAAGCCCGACCGTCGCACGGTCGAGTGTGTCTTCGACGACGGCCGCGCCGCCCCCTTCGTTACCGATCATCGCGGACGCCGGAACCTCGACGTCCGACAAGCGCACGATCGACGACGGCCGCAGGTGCATGGTCTTCTGCGGAACGACCGTAAGGCCGGCAGCTCCACGTTCGACCAGGAACAGCGACAGGCCGGCCGCGTCGCGCTCGCCGCCCGAGGTTCGCGCAACCACGACGAGCGTGCTTGCGGTCGCGCCGTCGAGCACGAGCGTTTTCTCGCCGGAGATCCTGTAGCCGGTTCCGCTTCGGACTGCGCGCGTCGCCGAGACGGTCCGGTCGTAGCGCGAACCGCGCTCCTGCCACGCCAGCGTCATCGTGCGCGTGCCGTCGGCCACCGACGGAAGGATTTCCTTCTTCTGCTGGTCGCTTCCGCCGAGAAGCACGGCGTTCGCGCCGAGCAGGACGGTCGACAGCAGCGGCTCCGGAACGAGGTTGCGCCCGAATTCCTCCAGAACGCATGCCAGCTCGACGTTTCCCATGCCGAGCCCGCCGTACTCCTCCGGTATGAGGATGGCAGGCCATCCGAGCTCGGCCATCTTTGCCCACAGCTGCGGCGAGTATCCGGCCGGATCGTCGCTGTCGCGAAGCTGGCGAACCCGGGCAACCGGTGACTCCTTCTTTACGAAGTCGGCAGCCGACGATTTCAGCATCTGTTGGTCTTCGGTCAGTACGAGGCCCATCTGTATTCACCTGGCCGCCGCGCTTCGCGGCTATTGCGCGCTCTGCGCGCATTCCTGTGGCGCGCTCTGCGCGCATTCCTGTGGCGCGCATCGCGCGCGAAAACATTGGCGCGCCGCGTGCGCGCAAGCCTGCGCGCACCGTGCGCGCGAAACGGGTCAGTCGGGAAGTCCGAGCACGCGTTTGGCGATGATATTGAGCTGAACCTCGGAGGTGCCGCCTTCGATCGAGTTGCCGCGCGCCCTGAGCCACGCGCGCGTCGCATCGAGCTCGGTGCTGTCGAAGCCTTCGCCGTCCCAGCCGAGCGCCTGCGGGCCGAGGATGCCGACGAGCAACGCCGTACGGTCCTTGTTGAGCTCGGTCGCGTAGTATTTGAAGATCGACGACTCCGGGCCCGGCTGCTGCCCGAGCTTGGCCGCTTCCTTGGTGCGCCTCAGCGTGAGCTCGAGGCACGTCTTGTCCATCGTCAGCTGCGTGATGCGGTCGCGCAGCACGCCGTCGCGAAGACGGCCGTTCGCGTCGTCGCCGACATACGAGCGGGCCGCCTTGACCAGCTCGTTCTTGTCTTCGGACTCGTTGAACGCTTCGCTGATCATGCTGCGCTCGTGGCCGAGCAGCGCCTTGGCCATCGTCCAGCCGTTGCCGACGCCGCCGACGACGTGCGCGTTCTCGGCACGCGCGTCTTCCAGGAACGTCTCGCAGAACGGCGAATACCCGCTGATGAGCTTGATCGGCTTTACCGTCACGCCCGGCTGATCCATGTCGATCAGCATGAACGTGATGCCTTCGTGTTTCGGCTTGTCGAATTCGGTGCGGACCAGCACGAACATCCAGTCGGCCTTGTCGGCGTAGCTGGTCCAGACCTTCTGGCCGTTCAGGATCCAGTGGTCGCCGTCGCGAACGCCGCGGGTCTGCAGTCCGGCAAGATCCGAACCTGCGCCCGGCTCCGAGTAGCCCTGGCACCAGCGGACCTCGCCGCGGCAGATCTCGGGCAGGAAGCGGTGCCGCTGCGCGTCGGTTCCGTACTGCAGCAGCAGCGGACCGATCATCGTCAGGCCGAATCCGATCAGCGGCGGCTTTGCGCGGATGCGTCGCATCTCTTCGCCGAGCACTTTCGCTTCTTCCTTCGAAAGCCCTCCGCCGCCGCAGTCCTTTGGCCACGTGGGCGCGGTCCAGCCGCGCGATGCCATGCGATCGAGCCACAGCTTCACGTCCGGATTCGGATACGTTTGTTTTTTCCCGCCCCAGGCCAGCTCATCGGCAAACGACGAGCTGACGGTACCCGCGCCCCAGCGCATCGATGCCGGACAACTGGCCTCGAGCCAAGCCCGCGTATTTTCCCGAAAAGATTCGATTTCGCTCATCGGCCGGCGAGTCTAACGGACATCTTTGCCATTCCCAACAGCGGCACGCGCCGGTATTGTCGAGGTGCATCCAGCGGGCTGGTTCCGCGCGCTTCGGGGGAGGCCGGCATGAGCACAAGAACGATCCTCGGTAATTCTTTCGACAAGTGTTTCGGGCAGCGATTCGCAGCGCGCCGCCGGCCGCGAGTGCAACGCAGGATCGTCCGCCTGGCGTGCGCCGTATGGCTGGCCGGCGCCGTCATGCACGGCAGCGCGTACGCCGGGCCGGCTTCGGCAACTCCGCTGCTGTTCCCGATGGTCGCGACCATCTGCGAGATTCTCGATACCGGCGGCAATCCCGCCTGCGGTCGCGAAATCATCATCGGAGGCAAGGACGAGTCGCCTGCGTGCACGATCAACCCGTCCGACTGCGTGCACGACAACAATGCGCAATTCTTTCCGTTCACGTACGGCGAGAATCGCATGGGCGGCGTGCACGCCGACGACGTCGCCGATCTCGCGTCGCGCGGAGGCCTGTGCCTCGGCGGCGATACGGCCGCGTGCGACGGCCTACCGTATGTCGCGATGGACGAGCTCGTGATGTCGAAGAACAAGGTCTCGCGCCTCGCGGCACTCCGCCGCGGAACTTTTCCGACGTTCTTCCACGACGAAATCACCGCGGGCCACTCCGTCGTCGTGCAGCTTCCCGTCATCGATGAGGTGGACTGCGAGAAACCGGCCACCGGCCTCGAACCGGACCGCCTCGTGCTCGGAGTGGTCACGCTCGACCTCCGCGAGCTCGAGGTCTTCGGCACGCGCCAGGAGCGCTTCCTGCGCGCGGTGCTCGTGTGCGGCGTGACCACCGGCGAGCCGGGCGACGGCGTCTACGATTTCGGAACCAGCGGTACTCCGTAGCCCGCGCCGCGCATTCAGTCGCCGTCGCGAATCGCGACGATGCCGCCGACCGTACCGACGTACGCTGCCCTTTCCGTCTTCGGGCGCAGCGCAATGCCCGCATAGTGGTTGTTGAAGCTCAGGCCAGTTCCCGCGAGCTGTTTCCACACCGTTGCACCGGTACGGAAATCGAGCGCCGTCCAGAACCATGCGTCGCTCGTCGTGTTCACCGGGTCGGGATCTTTCGTGTAGAGGTAGACGAGACCGGTCTTCGTCGAGACTTTCGGCACGCAGCTCGGCGCGCGCTCCGTGCTCGTCCAGACCACCTCGCAGCCGCTTCCATCCTCCGCGACGTCGATGCGCGTGATGCCCGGCGACGAGACCGGGCCGTTCAGCGTCGTAAGAAGATAATACCCGTAGTTGTTCTCGACGATCAGCGAGTTGCCGACCGCGATCAGGGAATTCTCGGTAGCGCTCGCGCCGGCCGAAAACACCGGCACTTCGCAGACGACGCGGTCCTGGCCCGGGGCGAGCGCAGCATCCTTGCGGTAGACCACGACGTTCATCGGATCGGCGTTGTCGGTAATCGCCACGTATCCGCCGTTCATGATCGTCGGCGTGGTGCCGGAGCCCGCGTTGAACTGGCCGGTCTTCTGGACGCCGCTGTTCTGGTACGGCTGCGACCAGACGGCCGCCGGGACATTGTCGGCGCCGGCAGCGAAGCGATACATGCTCGTGTCCGAGACGATGTAGACGGCGTCCTCGTCGACGGCGAACGAGTTCTCGATCTCTTCGCCGAGCGTGATGCTCTGCGTCTCGCCGCTTTCCAGGTCGAGCACGCCGACGATGCCGCTGTAGCGGCCGACGAACCACGCCCTTCCCTGCCAGTCCGGCAGCACCGACGTGATGCGATCGCCGGCGAGCACGCCGCTCAGGTCGTACTCTCCCGCAAGCGAAAGATACGGCGCCGACTTGTTCACCTGATAGATGAGGATGCGCCCGTCGGCTGCGCCGATCACCGCGCGATCCTTGTTGTCGAGGTAGAAGTAGACCCCGCCCGAGGAGCTCGTGAACGGGTCCTGGCCGGGCGGCGCTTCGACGTACGGAAGATCCACCTGGGCCAGGGTCCGCAGGCTGCCAGGCTCGATCACATAGAGCACGCGTGTCGAAAGGTTGCTGCACGCGGTGACGATGCGGCCGGACCGGTCGAACGCGATCGAAATGCAGTCGCGTCCGAGCGAAGTCGAAAACACCTGCGGATCGCGTCCGACCGGACCCTTTCCCCAGTACGTGTCGGTCATCCACGGATCGTTGTGGAGGTTGCTGCGGCCGTTCCTTGCCATGAACGGATGCTTCGGCGGCTTGTCGACCTTCAGCGGCTTCGCCGCTGCGGCAGCACCGCTGTACGCAGGCAGCGTCGTTGCCGCGCCGCTGCTGGCGATGGGCCCGGCGAACGCCGGCAGGACGGCGGTAAGAACCAACGTGACAGCGAAAAGGGAGGCTGCGGCGTGATGGCGGCTCATGGCGGTCAATCTAGTCCGCGCCGGCGGACCACGGGTGCCATCCTCGGGCACTCCGCGTGTCAACAGGACAGAATTCCGCCGGGGCCGTCGCGCATGTATCGTCGCGGCCCGATGCGCGCCGACCTCCTCATCTCCGGAAGCTGGACACGCATGGTGCTCGCCAGCCTCGAGCAGGTCGGGCTCGATCCCCGCCGACTGTGCGGCGCGGCCGGCCTGTCGTACGCGCAGCTTTCGGATCCGGACGCACGCGTGCCTCGTGACATGGCGGGACGCCTGTGGCGCGAAGCGTCACGCGAAAGCGGCGATCCGCTGATCGGACTGCATGCCGGAGTGCGCGTCGCGCCGGCCGCCAACAACCTGCTGTCGCACATGGTCATCAGCAGCCCGACCTTCCTCGACGGGCTACAGCGCACGATCCCGTACCAGCGCGTGCTTGCGCACGGACGCGTCGTCACGCTCGAGCGGCGCCGCGACCTGTACGCGATCTGTTTCCGGCGCGTCGACGGCGATCTCGCGATCACGCGCAACGAAATCGAGTTCATGACCGCGGCCTTCACGCGGCTGGCCCGCTTCGCCGTGGCCAGGCAGTGGCGGCTTTCCGGCGTCCGATTCGAATTTCCGGCTCCGCTCTCCACGGCGGAGTACGAGCGGGTGTTCGGTTGTCGGGTCGCGTTCGCCGCGCGCGAGAACAGCCTTCTCGTCGCCGAGGAAGTCATGACGGCGCCGCTTGCCCACCACTGCCCGGCCGTGCTCGAAGCGCTGCAGGCTGCAGCCGACTCCGCCATCGAGCGGCTTCAGCGCCCGAGCGTCGTCGGCGAGGTGCGTTCGCGCATCCTTGCGCGCATGCGGCTTCGCCGGCCGGATTCGTCCGTGGAAACCATTGCGGCCGAGATGCACGTGAGCCCCCGCACGCTGCAGCGCCGCCTCGAGGCTGAAAGCGCGAGCTTCTCGGCCGTCCTCGAGCAGGCCCAGCGCGACCGCTGCCTCGAGCTGCTCGGCGGACCGGCGACGCTCGAAGAGATCGGCACGGCGATCGGCCTTTCCGGCTCGCGCGCGCTCGCAAGGGCGTTCAAGAGATGGACCGGCCGCACGCCGTCCGAGCACCGCCGGTTGAGCCGCGTCGAGCCGGACGTGGCGAAAATCTAGCGGGCACGCGACCTACGGCGTGTAGAGTCGCGCCTGCGGAATCACCTGCTTCGGCTGGCTCGCGCTCGACCACGAGAGCCGGATCGCCGCGCGGTTGGTCTTCTCGAAATACTCGATGCGGATGCTGTACTTCTGTCCGCCCGTCAGTGTGATCGCACCGCTCGCCTCCGCGGTATTGGGGCTTACCCAGCGATCGATGAGCAGCGCGTTGTTGACCCACAGCCGCACTCCGTCGTCCGCCAGCAGGTAGAACGTGGTCGGACCCGTGAACTGCGGCTGGACCTGTCCGGTCCAGCGCGCGCTGAAATTGTCGGTCGGGTAACCGGTAACCGGCGCGCCCTTGCCCCAGTCGAAGCTCACCGTGGGATCGATGCGCGTGGTTGCGGTTCCCGTCAGATCGCGAGTTCGGAAATACGCGCCCGACAGACCGTTGCCGTTCACCGCCACCGGCGAGAAGCTCGCCGTGTAGGTCGTCGCGGCACTCGGTGTCGTTACGTTGTGCGTCGCGGCACCGCTGTCTGACCACGACGAGAAGTTCCACGTCGTAGACCCGGAGGTCTGCGGCGAGACAGCCCCGATACTGCGCAGCATTCCGACGACACCGAGAACCGACGACGGCGCCGTCACCGGCTGGCCGTCGAGCGTGAGCTGGAGCCCGGTCGGACTGCTCGCGAGCGTGATCGTGGACGTGTTCGGAACCACGTCACGGAACACGGTATGCACGAGATTACCGGAGTCGCGCACCGTCAGGTAGATGCGATACCACACGTTGGCTGCGGTCTCGCCGGTATTCGGGATCACGAAAGAGCCGCTGGTCACTCCGCTGAACGGCTGGATGAACGGATGCACGTGCGTATCGTGATGGAAGTCGACGCGCCACGTGAAGGACGACGCCGGGATCGACGGATCTTCCTGGTCCGCTGCGGTGCCCGCATACAGAATCGTCTGCCCGGCGTTGTAGTGGGTTCCCGCGGCCGGCTGCGTGATGGTCGCCGTCGGCGCGGTGTTGGCGGTGACCGTCAGCGTCGCATCCGCGCTCGTGTCCGATCCGAAATCGTTCTGGACGACGCAGCGGAACAACGCACCGTTGTCGGACTGCTGCACGTTCGAGATGTTCAGCGTGGCAGCATTGGCGCCGGTGATGTCGGCGTGGTTGCGCTGCCACTGGTACAGGAGCGGCGGGCTCCCCGACGCGGAAACCGAGAAGCTTGCGGTCGCACCGACCGTGACCGTCTGGCTCGAGGGGTCCTGCGTGACGTTGGGCGGGTCGCTCGACGTGTAGCGGATGCGCCCGACCGCTCCCGCGCCACGTGCAAGATAATAGAGGCTACCGTCGCTGCCGACGCGAAGATCGACCGGCGCCGAAACCGAGCTGGCGAAGATCGGCGCGCCGTTACTGGACGGAGGCGCGTCCGGATCGATCACCCGGATCCAGTTGCCGCAGTAGTCGGCGAAGAAGTACAGCCCGTTGTAACCCGAAGGGAACGAGACCGTCGACGGACTGTAGAACGCGCCGCCGGTGATCGCGCAGCCTTGCGAGTGGTCGTACGAGTAGATCGGGCAGGTAAAGCCGGAGCCGGTGCAGCCGACCGGACCTTCGGAGGTCGGCCAGCCGTAGTTTGAGCCTGCGATGCCGTCGTCGATCTCTTCCCACGTATTCTGTCCGACGTCGTTGATGAGCATGCGACCGCTGGCCGGATCGAACGTGAACGTGAACGGATTGCGCAGCCCGCGGGCCCAGATCGCCCGGTTGTTGCCGGTAGCCGTCTGGTAGAACGGATTGTCGGTCGGAATCGTACCGTCGGAATTGATGCGCAGGATCTTGCCGAGGAGATTCGTCATCGCCTGCGAGTTCGAGCCGACGGCATTCTCGCCGGCTGCAATGTAGAGCTTGCCGTCCGGGCCGAAGTGCAGCGCGCCGCCGTTGTGGTTGGTCGCGCTGAGGTTCTCGAGATCGAGCAGCACGGTCTCGCCGGCCTGGGCGACATCCGGATTGGCAAGGCTCGCGGTGAAGCGGCTGACCCGGTTGTGGATCGGCGACGTCGACGTCGTGTAGTAAACGTAAATGAAACGGTTGCTCGCAAAGTTCGGATCGAACACCACGCCGAGCAGGCCGCGCTCGCCCGACGAATTGACCGATAGCGTCAGGAACGGTGTTGCCAGCAGCGCTCCGTTCTTGATCACCCGCAGCGCGCCCGTCTGCTGAGAGACGAAGATCCTGCCGTCGGGCGCGATCTCCATTGCCGTCGGCGATGCGAGCCCGCTCGCGACCACGCTGTCGCTGAAGCCGGCCGGAACCGTCGCGGCCGGTGCCGGCGTGCTCGTGCACAACATCAGGAACAGGACGGCAGTAGTGAATCGGAAAGGTCCGCAGCCCGGCCGGCTGCCCATCGTACGAAAAATCATGCTGATCCCCCCGCCTCTGTCAGGCTTGGCCGGATTGTTACCCGCTTCGCCGCCGATTGCAGCACGGTTGCACGCCAAACGTTCAAAAATGTCGGCCGATCCGCGTTCGGGTTCGCGCGGTGCCGGATTCTGCGGCACCGTCGCCGGCAATGTCGTCCGCTGCCTGCATCGTTTGGGGGCCCGAGCTCTCACCGTTTCTCCTCAAGCTCGAGTCGATGCTCGTGCACCACGGCGTCGCGTGGAGACGGCTTCCGCGCGACGGCACACGCCTCGAGAACGTTCGTGTATCGCTGCGGATCCGCCGCGCGGTACGGACGCGCACGGCCCTCAGGCCTCCCGCCAACGACGTGCTCGATGAATATCCACTGGTGCCGTTTCTCCTCACGGAGAGCGGCGCAGTGCTCTACGATTCGACTGCGCTTGCGTCGTGGCTCGACCAGCGTGACGCCGATCGGTCGCAGCCGCTCGTGCCTGTGGATCCGGCCGCACGCTTCGTCGCCGCGCTGATCGACGAGGCTTTCGACGAGTTCGGCCTCTACATGGTCCACCACAACAGGTGGAAGCTCGCCGCGGCCGACAACGATTCACCCGGCGCACGGCTCGCGCGCGAATACGCGCGCCTGCTGCCGCCGGCCTCGTCGCGCCTGTTCGCGCAGTGGTTCGCGCGCCGTCAGGTACGGCGCCTGCCGTACCTTTTCAGCGTCGCGCCCGATGGATATCGGGTTGCCGGGCTTTCCGCGCCGCTGACACCGCCGGCGCGGCCCGGATTTCCGCCGACACACGATCTTCTCGAAGAGGCATGGCGGCGCTACCTCCGCGCGATCGAGACCGTGCTCGAGGAGCAGCCGTTTCTTCTCGGTCCGGCGTTCACGCTCGCCGACGCAAGCGCTTACGGTCAGCTGTCGATGAATCTGACCGATGGCCTCGCGGCAAGACGCCTGCGCGAGCTTGCGCCGCGGACGTTCGACTGGTTGGTTTCGATTCGCGAGCGCCGGCACGCCGGAACTCGCGGTGAGCCAGTGCTCGCACCTTGCCTGCAGAGCCTGCTCGAGGTCGTGATGGCGACGTACGTACCGCTCATGCAAGCCAATGCCGCGGCATGCGCCGAATTGCTCGCGCGAGGCGAGCCCAGCTTCAACGAGAAAGCATTCGACAAAGGGCGCGGTCTATTCGACGGCGAGCTGCTCGGGCACCGGTATCGCAGCGTGGCCAGGAGTTTTCAGGCGAGATCCTGGCGTGACCTGTGCGCACTCTGGTCGGCTCTCGACAGCGACGCAAAACGGCAGATCGCCGGACTCGTTCCCGGCGATCCGCTCGATGCGACATTCGTCGCACCGGCTGTCGCATTCGGTGCGGGTGCTTCCGGTTAGTTCATTTTCAGATCGACATGCCACGCCGCCGAGCGTGGCCACAGCGCGACACGACAGACCGGCTTCGCCTCCGCTTCGCACGCGCGAACCTGGTCGCGAAACGACGGGCCCGACATCGTGAAATCGATCGACGGGCTCGTGTACCGCTGGACCACGCCGGTCAGTCCGACGACGACGAGCATCGCGAGGGTGCAGCGCCTTAGCCACGCGTCTGATGACGTCGTCCCCCACGCCAGCAGCAGGCAGAGCGACATCGATCCGAACAGGAAATAGCGCGCACCGCCGAGCCCGGAGATCATGTCGCGGGGATTGCCGAGCGAACCGAACGTCTGGATCAGCGAGACCAGTACCCACAAGCCGGCCACGTAGGCGGTGAGCCCGCCGGCAGCAGACCGGCTGCTGGCTGCTACGGCGGTTCCTGCAATCGTCGCCGCAAGGACAAGGGTTCCGACGAGCGAGCCGTCGATCGCCGGCAGATGCTGGCGGATTGCCTGCGCGAGCCCGTTGGCAAACTCGGCGGTGAACATCGGCGCAATCACCGATTGAAGCACCGTCGGCAGCACGAGCACGGAAAGATCGCTCGGATACTGCCGTCCGGTGCTCGCGTGCAGATAGAGTGACGCGAGGTGGACGAGCGCACATACTGCTCCAGCCGCGCCGAGTGCGAACAGCGTGCTGGATTTCTCCTCGACCGCACGCAGGAAGAAAAACGGAGTCGGAAGCACGCCGGGGATTCCCGCGATGCCGCAAACGACCGCCCACGCCGTCACCAACGCCGGCCGCTTCGATAGAAACTGTTCCGGCATCGCGAACACGAGCAGCATCGAAACGCCTGCAACCCACTGCAGATTGGTCGCCGACAGCCAGACTTCGTAGCTCTGCGGCACGAGCGCCCACGCCGCAATCAGCAGAAGCCCGGCCGTTCTCGACAGGCTGTAGCAGGCCGCGAGCGAAGCGATCTGGAACGCGACCGCGGCATGAAATGCGAGCGCGAGATACGTCGTAACGAACGGCGCGTAGGCCACCGGAACGAGCGTCGACAGGTAGACGACGACGTTGGTCAGGCCGAGGTAGCTGCCGAGGTACGTGTTCTGGAGCGCCCCGGCCAGCGAAAGGCTACGGAAGGTCGCAAAGAACGCCGAGCCTTCTTCGGCCCAGAACCGCGGGTCGTACAAAAGCACCGGACATTTCAGGAATGCGATGACGAGGAACACGCCCACATACAGAGCGTGCTCGGCACGCCCCGGTGTGGCCGCGGCCGGCGCTGCCACACCGGGCGCTGCCACGACTTCGCTGATCACCGGCGCCACAGGCTGCCGTTCGCGAGCTCTGCTGCGACGCTTCTCCGAATCTCTCATGACGGGCTGCTTCTAGACGTATGGGAATCGAGACACCAGAGGCGGCGATGTACCCGCTTCGCGTCATGCGATCCGCGCAGCTCTCGGCGTCGAGCTCGTCAGAGTCCGCCGCGCACCGCGCGCGCGAATCGGTTGTTCACCTTGGCGGCCGGAAACACGCCGCCGCCGTCGAAGCGAACGTAGTAGGCCGATGTCGCCGGGTTCGAGCTCATCGCCGACCAGTATCCGCCGGTGCCCGTCGAACCCGGGAACGTCGGGTCGATGCACGGAGTCGTGCTGCACGTGGTCACAGCTTCCGGCTCGAGCAGGATGCCCTTCAGCTCCAGTGCCGTCGGCAGGCGCCAGTCGCAATGACCCGCGAAACAGCTGGCTCCGTCGTCGGCGACGTCATTGAGAACGTCGAGGAAAAGGGTCTTCAGGGTTCCGTCGAACGCGGTGGTCGTGCTGGTCCACCTGTAGTCGTTGTTGACGCCGTGAGGATCCGGGCACGTCGCCAAGTCCGGACACAGCACGAACGCGCCCGGCACTCCCGACTTCTGCTCCCACATCAGGCCTGTCCACAGGTCAGTTACCGTCTGGTCGCCGTTGTCGCGATAGCGCGACGGCACTGCGCCCGCATAAGCGCAGCCCGTGAAGTCCAGCGAACACCGACTCGTGCACGCGAGGCCCGGCGAGTCGCTGGCACCAAAGCTGGAGCACGTCTTCCCGTCAAGATCCGTTCCATCGCACGTCTCGCCGAGTTCGACGATGCCGTTGCCGCAAGCAAACGGCAGTACACCGCCGCCGAGTTTGTCGGCGACACCGTCGTCGCAGGCATCGATGAAAGCTTTGACCGCTGCGGCGTCGCCCATGCTCGGACACAGCGTCGGCGCGGCTTTATCCTCGGTAGCGGGGAACTTGTCGTTGAACTTGCCCTCGCACTTGCTGTAGTCGGCTGTCCCGCCCTTGACGGCGACGCCCGCATCGACTTTCAATCGACACGCCGCGTACGAGCTGCTCGCCTTGAGCTTGCCGGATTGGCAGACGAGCGCCTTGTCGGCGGCCTCGGCCACGCTCACGTTGAGGATCATCAAGGCTATCAGAGCGATCACACTGTTGTTCATCATCGTGCCAATGTCGCACGCGGCCCCTGCTGACGCGAGGAGTTGGGTACCCTGAGAGCTCGCCTTAGTCCGTGTTAGGGCTTCTCGGGATCGAAGAGCGTCGCAAAACCACTCGCTAAGCGATTCTCGTGCGGGCATCCTTGCGCTATGCATTCCGCAAGATTCGCATTCGCAGTGGCGCTGGCAATGGCGACAGGTGCGGCCGCACAAACTCTGCCGGCTCCCTGCCCTGATGTTCCGTTCATCACCGACGTTCCGCTGATCGAAGCCGGCGCGCCGCCCGACACCATTACGGTCGATCCGGCGGGGATGACGGCAATCGCGGGCTACTGCGACCCCGTGCTGGCGCGCTGGCGCGTACGCAGTGACGGCACCGCAAAGCTTCGCGCGCGATGGGACACATGCGGTGCTTTCGAGCGCATAAGGCTGCGCATCGAGTTCGCCGGCGACTGCGTTTCGGCCTCCGGCAAGCTGTCCGCGCGACATCAGTCGCGCGTGCTTTTCACCGCTCTCCCGGAAGGAGGCGCAACGACGACGACGAATCCTGGCGGAACCACAACTACCCTCGATGGCGGAACGACGACGACCACGCTTGGCGGCGGCAGCGGAGGCGGCGGAATCTTCGAGGCGCCGAACCCGTGGAACGAGGACGTCTCGGGCCTGCCGCCTTCGGGCCAGAGCGCAACCATCATCTCCGCGCTGGCGGCAGCCGGCGGATGGGGCAACGGGAACAACTTCCAGATCGACTTCGGGCTGCACGTCCTTCAGCGGATCGCATCGACGCCGTTCGTCACGTTCCAGAAGAGCGCCGGCTACTATTCGCCGGACTGCGACGAGCCTTTCGCGTTTCCCCGCCCTGTCGGCGGCGCGGCCGAAGGCCAGTCCGGCTACTCGTGCCCGGTAGGGAGCGAGGATTGTCATATCCTCGTCGTCGACCCGATCGCGAAGCGGCTGTACGAGATGTACAACGCGACATCGTCGGGCGGCACGCTGGTCGCACGCTGCGCGCTGCAATGGGACTTGACCCGCTCGTATCCCGACGGCCTTCGCGGCGAGCAGTGCACGTCCGCCGATGCCGCGGGCTTTCCGATCGCGGCAATGCTGTTCACGGCCGACGAGGTCTTCGCCGGCGAGATCGATCACGCGATCCGTTTCATTCTTCCGAACGCCCGCATGCGTGCGGGCGTCTACGTTCACCCTGCTTCTCATGCGGGCGGACCGTCGGGCGGTCCGAACCTGCCGCCCTACGGCGTGCGCTTCCGCCTGCGCGCCGACTATCCGCTTGCGACGCTTCCGACCGAAGGTGCACGCGTCGTCGCTCGCGCGCTGCAGAAGTACGGCATGTTCCTGTCCGACGGCGGCAACATTGCGCTCACCGCGGCGAGCGATACGTACACGACGCACACGTGGAGCGAAGTCGGCATCGATTCGCACTCGATGTACGGCATCCAGGTCACCGACTTCGAAGTGGTCGAGCTCGGGCCGACGATTCCGCTCACCTACGACTGCGTGCGCAATCCTTAAAAAGAATCGCCTGCCGACCGGCACCGGCGCGGCCGGCATGCGACTTCCGGCTAGCTCGCAGCAAGGACCGCCTTGGCCAGTGCCTTCCGCAACGCGCTGGCCGATCTGCTCGCCCCCCAGCCGCGATCCACCGCAAGAAGTTCCCAGACCTGCACGGAGGAACCTGCCCACAGATAGTCCGCCGAAGTTTCGATGGTCCATCCCTCTGCAAGCGCGCCGTCGCGACGAAGACTTTTCGTCAACGTTCGATAACCACCGCGCAACTCCTCCATGCGGTCGGCCCAGGCAGCGGCTGCCTCGGGATCCTCGCTGCGAGCACGCATCAGCGTAGTCGCGACCGGATGGATGGTCGGAACAAAATCGAACCAGACAGCGAGAAACGCGTCCAGTCGTCGAATCGGATCCTTGACGGCGAGTGCTTTGCGAAATTTTGCGTGGATGTCGGCGCGCTCGTCCGCGCGCTGCACGAGTGCGACGAGGAGCCCGCCGCGCGAACGAAAGTGGATGTAGACCGCCTGGCGCGTGAGGCCGGCCGCCTGCGCGACCTCGACCATGGAGACCGCTTCGCCTTTCTTCGCGAACAGCTTCCACGCGACGTCGAGAATCTCGGCGCGCGTCCGAACCGAGCGTGGATGCAAACTTGACACGTGTAAACTCTACGGATAGCGTCGCCGCCGATCAACCCCGGCAAGGAGGATTCTGCATGACCCTCGACGCTCAAACACAGACGAAGCGCCTGGTCGCGCATTTCGGCGAACAACACGGCCCGACCGCCGCACAGTGGGAGCGTGCGCTGTCCGGTCCCGGTGGCCCCATCACGCTGATCAATTTCTTCAAGCTCCGCGCCGACGGCGGCGAATCCCTGGGGGCTATGATGCGCTACGCTTCGGTCAGCGGCCCTGCGCTGGAACGCGTCGGAGGACGCTTTTTGCTGTCCGGCCCCTTCGAGATGACGTTCATGGGCGACGACGAAGACTGGGACATCGTTGCGATCGCATCCTATCCGGATCGCGCGGCTCTTCTCGCGCTGCACGAGGACGAGGCGTATCGCCTGGCATGGTCCGATCGCGTCGCCGCGGTCGACCGGCAACGCGTCGTGATCGCAGCCGGCTAGCTCGCCCGACGCAGTCGGGAGCAATGAACGATCCCGAGTCTCCACCGTGCCGCCTCGCTCCAACGACGCAGGCTAGCGCAGCCATAGCTCATTCGGCGGCCAGTACCCCGGCGGAATCGTCCATCGGTGAATCAGGGCACCGTCGGTTATGGTCCTGCGCTCCACGAAGTGGCCACCCATTCCTTGGCTCACAAGGACGAGCTCGGTTCCTCGAAACTCGACATAGACACGTTGCCAGTACTTAGAGTGACTGATTCCGAGCCCCCTTGCGGTAATGTGCCAAGCGACGGCTCCGGTCGCCGTGTCGATTTTCGCCAGATGCACGCCGTCATCGGAATATCCCAGATGCGTTTCAACGAGGATCAAGCCATCTGCGAGTGGGTAGATACGTGCGGGCGTATGTGTGAAAGCCGGAATCGGCGGAGTCACATGCCAAATCTCTTGACCGCTTCGAGTAAGGCGCGCCGTTCTCGATGAGCTTGTTATGTAGTTGTTCCCGACACGACCGGGATATGGACCCAGCTTCGATTCGGATACGGTCACGACGATCACGTCGCCCCCCGGAGCGATCTGGTGCGCTGCATGCAGAGCCTCTCCATCGAGAACGAACTGAAGTGATCCGTCCGCAGCGTACGCCCGAGTCCAGCCATTACTTCCAGTTCCCTCATTGCTGACGATGAGGATGTCGCCGGTGGCGATCGCGGGCTGCGGGTCCGAATCCTCCGGTAAGGTAGCGCGCCACGTCTCCACACCGTCGGTGAGCCGACGGGCAGCTACCGTATCGCCGTCAACGGCAACGACGAGTCCGTGGGCTGCGATCAAACGGTCTTGCGGGCGGCCCGAGTGCCAGATTTTCACACCGCTTGTCTCATTGACGCCGGTCACGCCATCTTCGACTGCCAATGCGATCACCCCGCTACCCTCGGCCCAGAGCGGCGGACGGAGTGAATCGTAAGACGGATACGCCCACTGCACGGCCCCTCCCTTGCCGAGCAAGGAAATCCTCGTGTCGCGAACCGTGGGATTCGAGACGGCGATGATCCCGTCCGTCGTGGTCGTCATCTTCGCTGCATCGACGAACAGGTCTTCGTGCCTGAACTTTCCAGCTTCTCCCGGCACCGGTTCTGACCACGTGTATGGGGAGCCGCCGGGCACCGTGCCGACGATGCTTCCGTCGGTCACACTCACGAACCTGTTCCCGACTAGAACCGGTCGCTCAGGTTGGTCGGCGCGAGCCGCCGACGTCGCAGCGACAACGAACGCAGTTGCAGCGGCCAGCGCGATTGTGCCGGTGCGAAGGAATCTGTGCGCCATTGATTTCACCGTCGCCTCTGCTCCAGATTCGGCTCGTATCTGACTGTCGTCGCGGCCCTTGTGGACCATCCGGAGGGACTACGAAATCGTCAACTCCACAAAGTCTCCAGGTCGCAATGCATCGACGGCTTCGACAACGGCGGAGAGCGCCTGCTGGATCCTTGGCCAACTCGTTGTAGAAAGTACCACGATCGCGAGTTTCCGACCGGTGACCTTCTGTTGATACTGAAGGCTCTGGTCCGTGGTGACGAGGGCATCGAACGATGCTTCCGCCACAGCGAGCAACTCGCCATTCGTCAGCGTTCCCCATCCGCCCTCGTAAGCTGTGACTACGATGTGCTTTTCGAGGGCAGCTCGAAGCGGGACGGGCGTGCCCTGATCGAAGAGGATCCTCACCGACGATGACGATCGAGCATCAGGCCGCCGCGAGGCTTCGCTCGGCGTGTTTCAGGACGGCATCGACCTGTTCACGGCTGACACCTGGGAACCAGGAAAGGAAATCGGGCACGCGCGCTCCATCTTCGAGATTCTCGAAGAGCGCTTTCACCGGCACCCGGGTTCCCTTGAAGACCCAGACGCCACTGACGGTGTCAGGGTCTCGTTCAACTGCCGGGCATTGATCCCAAGCGAGCATGTGGGAAATCTACCTCAGAGCGGTCCGTCCGCCAAGGCGAGCCCTGTTCCCCCTCGATTGACAGCAAGTCGCACGGAAACCCCGACGACAATCCTGATGGTCACACCGAGCGATTCGCGACCCGCACGACCGCTGAATAGAAGTGACGTATGTCCAGAGAAGTGTCCTTCGACATTGCGAGTCGGAACCAGCTGGTAGACTGGCTCCGGGAAGCCGAACTCCTGCGATGAGATGGCGTCAGCTCTGGAAAAACACATATCCTGTTCCTGGATAGCCCGCGGCGCCGAAGCGAAACATCTGCGGGCTGGAGGAATTCTCGATGACACGCACGCATATGCTGGTTCCCATCGCAGTCGTTCTCGCAGCCCTGCTGATCGTTCCCGGCGCTTCCGCGCTCGACAAGTGCAAGGCCAAGACCGATTCGAAAGATGGGACCATCCTGGTCTCGGCCGCGAGCGTCGATGGCACGCTGAAGTGGGGCGGCTCCGCGTCGGGAGCGACCAACGCTTTCTTCAATCCGACCTGCGTCGCCGCGGGTGTCGCGAAGGGCTGCGTGCTCGGTGATGTCGGCAGCGAAGCTCGAATCACGCCGCCTCGGCAGTGCACGATCTATCTGGCGGACGATACTGGCAGCTGCTCCGTTTTCCTCAAGGGTTGTACGCCGACCGCACAGGGCTTCATTACGGCCCCTTCGACCGGTTCGGTCCTCTGCCCTGCCAGCAGCATCTGTAGCGGTCAGATCGTGGAGGATTGCCCAGGGAACTCTGCAGCGGCGAGCATCGTTCGTTGCGAACCCCAGCTTCAGCCCGGCGTCAACGTCGTATCCACCGACCCGGTGTTCGGGGCGACGGTCGCGTGTGACGTGACACTGAACAACACGAACGCAAGTCCTGTCCTGGTGAACGTCGATATCGAGGCTTTGTGCATCCCTGCGGCAGACTAGCCGAGTGAAGTGTCTCCACTGCGACTTGGAACCAGTTGAAGACGTGGCTGAGGGATCTGCAAATCCTGCGGAGAACCGGAGCGCAGGCGACGCAATGAGAATGCGTCTGTTGAACTGCTTGGTCGGGGTGTTGCTCGCGCTGGTGTCTTCAGGCTGTAAGACACCCGACGGGCCGCGGCTCGCCTTGCCGGATCAAACGACGTCCGCGCCACTACCGGCTGGGTACGTGCGCGTCGTTGTTTTCAACGATACATTCGAAGCGATGAACTTCGACAACTCCGGCGTCATGCGAATTCAGATCGACGGTCAGACCGCTCCCAGTCTCTACCTTCGACACTATGCGCAACTGTTTCTGAAACCCGGAGAACATCAGTTGCTGCTCGAGCACTTCGATCTCTTCCTGTTCACAGACAAGTTCCGCCTCAAGGTTGAACCACCAGCAACCTTCGTTCGAATCTGGACCACGCCGTTTGGCAATCGCTTTGAAGTCGTTCCGGAACTTCCCGCAAACTTTCATACTCGTTTCATCGGTGGGCGTGATCCTGCGCAGTGGCCAGCCTTTCACGCCGAGTAAACGCTGAGCGCCAACGTCCCGGCCGCCAACGTCCCCGCACACGTTTGAAGCGATGCGAAGAAGAGTGTCCCCGACGGGATTTGAACCCGTGTTACCGACGTGAAAGGCCGGTGTCCTGGGCCGGGCTAGACGACGGGGACCCAGATATGAGCCGCTCTGCTCGCGGCGCATCTTGCGCGGCGTTGCGGCTGCCGCTTGCGGGCGGCTCTCGTGATGAGCCGTGTTGGATTCGAACCAACGACCCGCGCCTTAAAAGGGCGCTGCTCTACCGACTGAGCTAACGGCTCGGAAAGAGGGCGGACCATACCAACCCGCTCCCGTTTTGCAACTCGCCTGTCCTGCGCAACCCCGCGGAAGCATGCAGGTTCCGTATTCGCGCCGCGAGAGTTACGAAAAGGCATGGCTCACTGGCTCGCGAAGACCGAACCGTCCACGTACTCGTGGCAACAGCTCGTCAAAGAAAAGCGCACTCGCTGGGACGGCGTCCGCAATGCGCAGGCGCGTAACAACCTCGCAGCGATGAAGAAAGGCGACGACGTGCTGTTCTACCACAGCGGCGACGAGCGCGCGGTCGTCGGCATCGCCAAAGTCGCAACGGCCGCGTACGCCGATCCGACCACCGACGACGAGCGCTGGGTCTGCGTCGACCTCACGCCGGCGAAAGCCCTCGCCTCGCCCGTGACGCTGGCATCGATCAAGGCAACGCCCTCTCTCAAGAACATGGCGCTGGTTCGCCAGGGGCGACTGTCGGTCACGCCGGTTACGCCCGAGGAGTTTCGCGCGGTCGTCGCGCTCGCGAAGCCAGCGGCGCGAAAACATGCCTGAACCGGTCACGTTCTACGCACCGCTGGCCGGTCATCTCGCGACGTGGTCGAGCGTTACGGTTGACGTCACCTCCGACGACGGCGACGCGTCGGTTCCCCTGCCCTGCGACCCGGTCGATCTCTACGTGCTCGCCGACCCCGAAACATCGATCGATTCTGCGGCGCTCCTGCGCGAACCGGTCATCGCCGATCCGCCATACTGGGCGATCGTCTGGACCGGGGCCCGCGCGCTTGCCGCAACGATCGCAAGCTCACCGGATATCGCCGGAACCAGAACGCTCGATCTCGGCTGCGGCCTCGGTCTGTCGGGTCTGGTGGCCGCGCGCAGCGGCGCGTTCGTGACGTTCGGCGACTACCTCGACGAGCCGCTCGCGTTCGTGCGCGCGACGCTCACGCGTTCGCAGCAGAAAGAGTCGGTCGTCGCGAAGATCGACTTTACCCGCGCGGACGATGACGGTTCGCGCTACGACGTCATCCTCGCCGCCGACATCGTTTACGATCCGGCTCACTACCGGCCGCTCGCCGACTATCTCGACCTTCACCTTTCGCCGGCCGGAAGGATTTTCCTTACCGAGAGCCTGCGCGCCGATGCGAGCGTGTTCCTTGCCGGAATGATCGAGCGCGGCTTCTCCGACGAGAAAAGAGCGCTGCGTGTGATCGAAGACGGGCGCCGCGAGCGCACGTGGCTGCACGAGCTGGCCCGGTCTTAGGGACGCAAGTCAGTCGACGTCCGGCATCAGCGGCCGGAACAGGTCGACGAGCTCGGGCCCTTGCCGCAGCGTGTGTCCGCCGTCGACGCCGATGCACTGGCCGGTGATCCAGCCGGCTTCGTCGCTCAGAAGAAACCCGACGATCGCGCCGACGTCGGCGGGAATCCCGATGCGCGAGATCGGCATGCGGCGCTTGTATTCGTCGGTAGCGGCCTCGCTCGACGTCAGTGTCACGGCGAGCTCGGTATCGACGAGGCCCGGCATGACGGCGTTCACGCGGATACCGTGCTCGCCGAGCTCGTCGGCGGCGCAGCGCGTGAGCATGTTGACGCCGGCCTTCGATACGCAGTACGCCGACATCCAGCGGTGCGTCAGCACGCCGGCAATCGAGCTGATGTTGACGATGCTGCCGCCGCCCGCCTTCTTCATGACGTTGGCTTCGGCACGGATGCAGCGCATGACGCCGGTAAGGTTGGTATCGATGGTCATCGCGAATGCGTCCGTTGCGGTCGCCGTCACCGGACCGGCCATTCCCATTCCTGCCGCGTTGACGGCCAGGTTGAGTGAACCGAACCGCTCGACGGTCCTGGCGATCGCAGCATCGACGGACGCATCCTGCGTCACGTCGCACTCGACGAAGTCCGCGCCATATCCGAGGGTGGAAACCGCGTTTTCGAGGACGTCACGACGGCGGGCAGCGAGCATCACGCGTCCGGCGCCATCCAGGACGGCGCGGGCACAGGCCAGACCGATGCCGGTCGCACCGCCCGAGATGAATGCGACCTTCCCCTTGAAACCCGGCATGCGTCAGGCCGCTACCGTTTCCTGCGGGGCTTTCGAGTAGAACTGCGCGTACCAGCGCCGGTAGCGCACGTACGGTCCGTCGTTCTCGGCGATCACCGGGATCGGCCGGTACAGCTTCGCGTTCCAGATCGGGATGTCGAGCTCGTAGTCGCGGATGTAGTTCGTGAAGAAAGCGTCGACGATCGCGGGATCGGTGTTCCGGTGACCGTAGTAGCGGTGCTGGATGAGCAGTTGCTCGGGTGCGACCGGCACGAGCACGTTGATTGCGATTCCGGTCATCGGACCGCGCACGCGCGTGCACGTGAACGACGGACCGGAATTGAACGAATCGACGTCGGTCGCATTCGCCGCGGTCGCCGACTGCTCTTCGGCGCCGGAGTCGACGTCGATGCGAAGCGTGTAGCGGTGACCGGCGGGCTGCCAGTCGATCGATTTCGCCTTCCAGCCGTGCAGCGTGAAGAAATGCTGGATGTCGACGCCGTTCTCCATGATCTCCTGCGGGTGCGAGGCGATGCGCCACTCTTTCTTTCCCCACAGGTAGTAGCCTGGGTCGGCAAGCTCCTCGACGACGTCCGGCGTCCAGTCGGGCTCATTGCCTTCGGCATGATGCCAGACGAAGACGAATCCGTTGTTCTCCCAGACCGGCCATGAGCCGACCGCGGCCTTCGGCGGCAGCTTGTCGGTGTACGGAATGGACGTGCACTTGCCGGTCGCGCCGTCGTAGCACCAGCCGTGGAACGGACATCGGATCGTGTCGCCTTCGACGCGGCCTCCGACACCGAGATGTGCGCCGAGATGCGCGCAGTACGGATCGACCGCGAAAGCCTGGCCGCCCGAGCCGCGGAAGACGACCATCTCGCGACCGAGGATGTGAACGGTCTTGACGTCGCCGACGGCGAGCTCGTCGGAGTGGCTGACGGCCCACCATCCGTTCGGATACGGGGGAAGAGGGATTCTTTGCATCGGATTCTCCGCTGGTAGAACCTGTTCCAGTCGGGCCGATTATGGGCGCGCAACGGGCTCGAGTCCACCGCAGGCCGGGCCGATAGCACCGGGCTTGAACCGCTGCGCCGCGGAGCAACCGGGATCTCGTGTCCGCGCGGCCCCGCCCGGCACCCAGGAGGCAACTTTGGCCACTGTCCAGACCGTTCTCGGCCCCGTCGATGCCGCCGATCTCGGCGCCACGATGTCCCACGTGCACCTGACGCTGGACATCTCGTGCTGGTACATGCCGCCCGAGGATCCGGCGGCGCGCCGCGATGCGGAGATGGATTTTTCGATCGAGCGCCTCGGCGCGATCCGCCGCAACGGGCTCTCCTACCAGCGCAACCTGCATCAGGATGACGTCGCGCTGACGACCCGCGAAGTTGCCGAGTTCAAGAAGCACGGCGGCGGCGCAATCGTCGACATGGACCTCGAGGGCATCGGCCGGAGCGTCGATGCGATGGTCGAGATTTCGCGCGCGACCGGCCTGCACGTGATCGCGTCGACCGGCTGGTACATCCAGGGTGCCCATCCGTCGTTCGTTGCCGACAAGAGCGTGGAAGAGCTCGCCGACATCATGACCGGCGAGATCCTCGAAGGCATCGGCACGAGCGGAGTGCGCGCCGGCAACATCGGCGAGATCGGGCTGAGCGGCATGCCGGACGTGCCGTTTCACCCGCACGAAGAGAAAGTGCTGCGTGCAGCGGGACGCGCGCAGAAGGCAACCGGTGCGTCGCTGACGATTCATCCGAACGCGCACCTGACGATTTACGGCGAGACGCCGGTCGATCACTTTCCGACCTACATCGACATTCTCGAGAAAGAAGGCGCCGATCTCGCGAAGGTCTATCCGTCGCACCTCGGCCTGTTCCCGGTCTCGACCGCACGCAAGCTTCTCGAGCGCGGCGTCGGATTCGTCTCGTACGACCACTTCGGTCACGAGGAATACTGCGAGATCCTCGGGCCGGGACGCGGTTTCACACCCGACCGCATCGAAGTGGAATCGGTCATGAATCTCGTCGGCGAAGGCTTCGCCGACCGCATTTTGCTCGGCGCCGAGGTCGGCTGGAAGACCTGCTACAAGGCGAACGGCGGCTGGGGTTACAGCCACGTGCTCGAGAACATCGTGCCGTGGCTTCGCGCGTGCGGCGCGACCGCGGACCAGATCCACACGATGACGGTCGACAATCCGCGCCGCCTGCACGGCATCGGTGCCTGACCAGGAATCAGCGCGCGTCTAGATCGGAGACTGGAGATTGCGCACGAGCCCGAGCAGCGTCGTCCGCGGCATGAACGGCACGAGGCTCGCGAGCACGCGGTTGCGCAGGCCCGTCACCTCGACGCGCTTGTTTCGCTTCCACGCTTCGTAGCCCAGGCGCGCGACGTCCATCGACGGCATCGGCGTACCGCCGGCCTGGCTGAGCCTGGTTTTTCCGGTACCGGCGCGCTCGCGGAACTTGCTGACGGTCGGCCCCGGGCAAAGACAGCTCACGCGCAGGTTGGTGCAGCGCGCCTCTTCCCAGAGCGCCTCGGAGAACGACAGCACGAACGCCTTCGACGCGTAATAGATCGCCATCAGCGGACCGGGCTGAAATGCGGCGGTCGACGCCACGTTGAGCACGCCGCCGCGATTCTTCGACAGCATGCGCGGCCAGTAGATGTGCGTGAGCTCGACGAGCGCACGATCGTTGAGGTCGATCATGCCGAGCTGGTTGTCCGCGTCCGAGCCGTTGAATGCGCCCGCCGTGCCGTAGCCCGCGTTGTTGACGAGCACGTCGATGTCGATCCCGCGTGACGCGATTTCATCAGCGAGCCGCTTGCCGCCGCCGATCGCACCGAGATCGACGGCAATCGCCGTCGCAGTGATACCGTGCGTCTTTGCCAGTCGATCCGCGACTTCGCGCAGCGCCGGCTCGGTGCGTGCAGCAAGCACCAGATTGTATCCGTCGGCTGCGAAGCACTCTGCAAGGTCGACGCCGATGCCGAACGATGCACCGGTAACCAGGGCCGTCTGTCCAACGCCTTCTTTCGACATGGAAGCCTCCCCGCAGCACCGGCGCCGCGCCCGCGCCGGACTCTGCCTTAGTTTACGGAGCTGAGCCTTTGCCTTACGAGCTCCGGAATATCCTCGATGCGCTCGGCGACAGAGATTCCCGCTGCCTGCATGCGCGCGATCTTGTCGGCGGTCGTGTCCGCCTTGCCTTCGACAATGGTGCCGGCGTGGCCGAAGCGCATTCCCGGCATCTCGTCCATGAAGCGACCCGCCATGAACGCGACGATCGGAAGCCGCGACTTCGTCTCGGTCACGTGGCGCGCAAGCTCGGCTTCCATGCGGCCGCCCGGCTCGCTGTAGATCGCGATGGCCTTCGTTTCCGGATCGGCTTCGAAGAGCGGCATCAGCTCGGCGTAGCTGGAGCCGATGATCGCGTCGCCGCCGATCGAGACGGCCGTCGACTGGCCGAGCCCCGCAGCGGTGAGCGTATTGCAGATCTCGGTGGTCATGCCGCCGGAACGCGACATCACGCCGATGTTGCCCTTGGTGAAGGCCTTGCGCGCGTCTTCCGCGCGGCCGCCGAGGCCGCCCATCTTCGCTTCGTCGGGCGAGAGCACGCCGAGGCAGTTCGGTCCGATGATGCGCGCGCCCTTCTGCTTGGCCATCTCCACCATCTGAGCGACGTGCATGCGCGGAATGCGCTCGGTGACGATCACGATGATCTTGATGCCGTTCTCGAGGGCCTCGAGCACCGCATCGCGCGTGTACGCCGGCGGCACCACGACGATCGAGCCGTCGACGTGCTGCTTTTTGGTGATCTCACGGACGGTGTCGTAGACGGGGACGCCGTAGATGTCGCGACCCGCGCGGCCCGGCGTGACGCCGCCGACCACCTTCGACCCGTAGTCGAGGCAGTCCTTGGTCATGTTGATGGCCTCGCGGCCGGTAATGCCCTGAACGATGAAGGTGGTGTCTTTGGTAATCAGGATCGACATGGCTTTAGCTCGTCACTTCCCTTCCATGTTCGCGACTGCGCGGCCGGCGGCTTCGTACATCGACACCTTGCGATCGGCGTACGGAACGCCGTAATGCTCGAGGATCTGGAACCCGTCGCCCTCCCAGGATCCGGGAATGCGGAAGATCGCGATCTTCTCCGACGGCTTGAATCCCGATTCGACGACGCCCTTGATCACGCCGCGCGCGACGATGTCGACGCGCGTATTGGAAACCACGTTCATCATGACCGCGATCTTCGATACGCCGGGCTTGCGAAGGATGAGCTTGGTCAGCTCGCAGGTCTTCGACACGCTCGGGTTGCCGCCGATCTCGCAGTAGTTGGCCGGCTTTCCGCCGTGCTTGCGGACCGCATCGAACAGCGTGAGCGAGCCGCCGCCGGCGCCGATGATGAGTCCGAGCGTGCCGTCGAACTCGACGACGTTGCCCGCAACACCTCGGTGATCGGCTGCATCGACCGCCGCCCCGTCGATCTCGAACTGCGTCGCCGGACGTGCCTGGCGTTTCTCGAGGGGATCGATGCCGATCTCCTTGAGAATCGCCTTCTGCATGTCGAGCGCCTCGTCCTCCATGTCGATGTGGCCGTCGAGGCAGACGAAGCGGCCGTCATCGAGCTTGGCGAGCGGGTTGATCTCGGCGAGCGTGAGGTCGTGGTTGATGAAGACGCGTGCGAGCGCCGCAGCAATCTGCGTGAGGCGGTTGAGATCGCCGCCGGTGACGCCGACGGAAGAAATCAGCTCCTTGGCCATGTAGTCCGAGAACGGCTCGATGGTGGAGAAGTTGCGCTTGCCGATATGCTCGGGGTGCTTTTCGGCGACCTCTTCGATGTCGATGCCGCCCATGTCGCTGAAGATCATGATCGGCAGCTTGTTGATGCCGTCCCACGTGACGCCGATGTAGTATTCCTGCTTGACCGGCGCGCGCTGCTCGACGAGCACGCCGCGCGCCGTGTGGCCGTTGATCTTGAGCGGAAAGATCTTCTCCGCCGCTGCGGCCGCCTGGTCGCCATTGTCGGCGAAAAGAACGCCGCCGGCCTTCATGCGCCCACCCGACAGGACCTGGGACTTGAGCACGACCGGACCGCCGATCTCGTCGGCGATGGCTTTCGCGTCGGCCGCGGTCGTCGCGACCTTCGATCCCTTCGGGAGCGGGACGCCGAGCTTTCCGAACAGACGCTTGGACTCGAATTCGTAGAAACGCATGGTGCTATGCCTCTGCTTCAGTAGAGCTTGACGACGCTCACGGCGCCCGGCGCAGCCTCGATGCACAGCTCGCAGAGCGTGCACTCGTCGACGTTCTTTTCGACGACCGTCACCTTGTTCGCGCCGCTGTCGGCCGCGAAGATATTGACGGGGCATACTTCCGCCAGCTTGGCGGCAAGCCCCGGGGTCTTGGCGACGACGGCGTCGTCGACCTCTACACGAATGAACATCGCCATGATCTTCAACTCCTCGGTCAGAATCCGTACGCTGCCTTGAGATCCGCATCACGCGAAGCGAGCATGCGGGCAAGCTCGACCATGACCTTGCACTGCTTGTAGGTCGCGTCGTCCTGCATTTTTCCGTCGAGCATCACGGCGCCGCTTCCGTCGCCGAGCTCGGTGATTACCCGCTTCGCCCACAGCACCTCGTCCACTGGCGGGCTGAACACTCGCTTGGCGATGCCGATCTGCACGGGGTGGAGTGACCAGGCGCCCACGCAGCCCATGAGGAAGGCGTTGCGGAACTGATCCTCGCACGCGACCACATCGTGGATGTCCCCGAAGGGCCCGTAATAAGGAAGGATGCCGTTGGCCGTGCACGCATCGACCATGCGCGCCATCGTGTAATGCCAGAGGTCCTGCTGCGCGGTAGGCCGCGGCGCATCGGGATTGGATGGATCGGGATCGGTGCGCACGAGGTAGCCCGGGTGCCCGCCGCCGACACGCGTCGTCTTCATGCGGCGCGAGGCCGCGAGGTCGGCCGGGCCGAGCGACAGGCCCTGCATGCGCGGGCTTGCCGCACAGATCTCCTCGACGTTCGACACGCCCGTCGACGTCTCGAGGATCGCATGGACAAGGATGGGCCGCTTGATGTGAGCGCGGGCCTCGAGCTGCGCGAGGAGCTGGTCCACGTAGTGGATGTCCCAGGCCCCTTCGACCTTGGGAATCATCATGACGTCGAGCTTGTCGCCGATTTCGGTGACGAGCTCGACGATGTCGTCGAGCACCCACGGCGAATCAAGGCTGTTGACGCGTGTCCAGAGCTGCGTGTCTCCGAAGTCTGTGGCCTTCGCGATCTCGATCAGGCCGCGGCGCGCCGCGACCTTGTTCGTGGACTGGATTGCGTCCTCGAGGTTGCCGAGCAGCACGTCCACCTGGCGCGCGATGTCCGGCACCTTCGACGCCATCTTCGGATTGCTCGGATCGAAGAAATGGATCATGCGCGAAGGACGTACGGAGATCTCCCGCACCGGCTCGGGCGCACCGATGGCCAGCGGACGGAAGTAGGCTTTGGCGCTTCGCATGAGAATTCCTTTGGGCGGCAGACGTTCGGACCGGGCGCCTATACACGATGCGGTGGAGGGAGTCGACTGAGTCGAAGCGCCCAGCCGGGCCTCGCGTCGTCCATGCGCTCTGCTAAGCAAGACCTCATGCAGAACAACTCGCGCCTCGGCCATTCGCTCGCCATCGCGATTCTCGCCTGCGGCTTTGCGGCATGCTCCAAGCCGGCGCCGCTCGTGACGATGCCGGCGAAATCGCCGGAAGCGGTTCTCTTCGAGAATACCGGCGTGCTCGACGTCGCAAACGGGCGGATCACGCCCGGCCAGGACGTGCTGGTCACCGGCTCGAAGATCACAGCGATCGGTACGACGGGAACGCTGACGGTGCCTGCGACGGCGTCGCGCATCGACGGCCGCGGCAAGACGCTGCTGCCCGGGCTCGTCGACAGTCACGGTCACGTTGCCAATGGCTCGTCGCCGCCGTGGCTCAAGCGGTTCCCCGACCCCGACCGCAACCTCCAGGCGTTTCTGTACTGCGGCGTGACGACCGTGCTCGATCCCGCCGACCTTGCGCCGGACGCGTTCGAACGGCGCGATGCAGTGGCCGCCGGCAAGCTGCTCGGACCGACGATCTTCGCATCGGGACCGATGCTGACCGCGATCGGCGGACATCCGCTGCCGGTGATCGACGAGATCGCGCCGTGGTGGATCCGCTGGTACGTGCGCAGCCACGCGGTGCGTCCGCTCGGATCCGACGAAGACGTAAGGAAAGCCATCGACGAGCTTGCTGCGGCGCACGCCGACGTCGTCAAGATGGCGATCGACAGCGTTCCCGACAGTGCGCCTCGGCTCACCGACGCGCTGGCTGCGTCGGTCGTGCGCATGGCGCATGCGAAAGGCCTGCGCGTGGTCTCGCACGTCGGCACGCTGGCCGATGCGCTCGAGGCCGGCAATGCGGGCGTCGATGCGTTCATGCACATGGTCTACAAGGAGGCGCTCGACGACGCGGGCGCGGCGAAGCTCGCCGCTTTCCGGAAGCCGATCGTGGCCACGATGGCCGTCTTCGAGAACTACGCGATGTTCGGGCATGGGCCGCGCATGCCGACGCCGCTCGAAACGGAGACCGCCGACCGCGAGCTGCTCGAGTCGTTCGATCATCCGCCGGCCGGCGGTCTGTCGCCGATGTTCCAGGCGTATTTCGAGCTGCTGTACGCGACGCGCCAGGCTCGACGCGACAACGTGAAGCTGCTTCGCGCCAATGGAGCGACGATTCTCGCCGGCAGCGATGCGCAGACCGGCGTGTTTCCGGGCGCCGGGCTGCATCGCGAGCTCGCGCTGCTCGTCGAGGGTGGGATGACGCCGGCCGAAGCGATTCGCGCGGCAACGCTCGATCCGGCGCGCTTCATCGAAAAAACCGAGGATCCGTCGTTCGGCGTGGTCGCCGTCGGCAAGCGCGCCGACCTGCTGCTGGTCGGCGGCGACCCGACGACCGGCGTCGCCGAGCTTTCGAAAATCCACACGGTCATGAAAAACGGAGTCGCCCTCGAACGCCACGCGATCGGCGGGTAGGGACTGGTACGATTTCGCCGCCGGAACCGTCGCGATTCATCCACGCCCCGGCGAAATTGTACCTGTCCCTTTTTTAAAACCGCCCGCGTTTTCGCTGAAGAAAATTAATTGTACCTGTCCCCTTTTTCGAAGAGGTTCGCTTCATGGCTCGCATCAATGACAACTACCTCAAGCTTGCTGCCGGATATCTGTTTCCGGAGATCGGCCGGCGCGTGCGCGTGTTTCAGGAGGCCAATCCTGGCGCGTCGATCATCCGGCTCGGGATCGGCGACGTCGTGCTTCCGCTGCCGCCGTCGATCTGCGATGCGATGCACGCGGCCGTCGACGAGATGAAGACCCGCGAAGGGTTTCACGGATACGGACCGGAACAGGGTTATGATTTTCTTCGCGAGGCGATCGCGCAGAGCGACTACAAGAGCCGCGGCGCGGCCATCGAAGCCGATGAAATCTTCGTCTCCGACGGCTCGAAGTGCGACAGCGGCAACATCCAGGAGATCTTCTCGACCGACGCCCGCATCGCGATTCCCGACCCGGTCTATCCGGTCTACGTCGATACCAACGTCATGGCCGGGCGCACCGGAGCCGCCGACGCGAGCGGCCGTTATGCCGGTCTGGTCTATCTGCCGTGCACGTCGGACGGAGGCTTTCTGCCGCATCCGCCCACCGAGAAGGTCGACCTCGCGTACCTGTGCTTTCCGAACAATCCGACGGGCGCAGTCGCGCGGCGCGCCGATCTCGAACGCTGGGTCGCGTGGGCGCGCGAGACCGACGCGGTGATTCTGTACGATGCCGCCTACGAGGCGTTCATCACCGATCCCGAAATTCCGCACTCGATCTACGAGATCGACGGAGCGCGCGAAGTTGCGATCGAGTTTCGCAGCTTCTCGAAGACGGCCGGCTTTACCGGGACGCGTTGCGCGTTCCTGGTGGTGCCGAAGTCGCTGCGCGGCACGGCGGCCGACGGCTCGCGCGTCGACTTGCACAAGCTGTGGTCACGCCGGCACACGACGAAGTTCAACGGCGTGTCCTACCCGGTGCAGAAGGCTGCGGCGGCGGTCTACACCGACAGCGGCCGCCGCGAAGTGCGCGCCAACATCGACTACTACATGGCCAACGCATCGATCATCCGTAGCGGCCTCGCCGACGCCGGGCTCGAGGTGCATGGCGGCGTCAACGCGCCGTACGTCTGGGTGCGCACGCCGCGAGGTCTCGGATCGTGGGAGTTCTTCGATCTGCTGCTCGAGCGCGCGCACGTGGTCGGCACGCCCGGCGCGGGCTTCGGTTCTTGCGGCGAAGGTTATTTCCGGCTGTCGGCATTCGGCATCCGCGAGCAGGTCGAGGAAGCCGTTGCGCGCGTGAAGCAGGCCATCCACTAACCTCAGTGCACGAAGCCTTCTTCGATGGCCGGCGCACCAAGCGATGCGCGCTGGCCTCCGTCGGCGACGAGGCAGGCTCCGGTTACGAACGAAGAGTCGTCGCTGACGAGGAATAGCGCAGCCTTCGCGATCTCGTCGGGCTCGCCGAAGCGTCCGAGCGGAATCAATCGGAACATCGCGCGCCGCGCGGTCTCGGTCGGAAACGCAGCCAGCGTGCCGGGCGTGGCGATGCATCCGGGCGCAAGCGCATTGACGCGCACGCCACCTGGCGCCCCTTCGATTGCGGAAACGCGCGTGAAGCTCTCGAGCGCAGCCTTGGCCGAGCTGTAACCGGCGAGCGAATGCAGGGCCGCGTGCCCGGCAGTCGACGAGATGTTGAGGATGACGCCGCCGCCCTGCTCGAACATGATCGGCATCGCCGTACGCGTCGCATAGAACACCGCATCCAGCGCTACGCTGAAACTGTCCTTCCATGCGGCCGTCGACATTGCCGTGATCGGCGCGGCCGTCATGCGGAACGCATTGTTGACGAGGATGTCGAGCCGTCCGCGCCGCCCGGCCGTGTCCAGGATGAGCCTGGCCATCGCGGCTTCGTCGGTGACATCGCAGAGGTGGCTTTCGGCGCTCCCGCCGCGCCCGACGATTTCGGACACCGTCTCGACCAGCGACGGCTCGCGGTCGCCGCAGACGACGACGTGCGCTCCTTCGGTGGCAAAAAGAGCGGCCATTGCCCGTCCGATTCCCGAACCGGAGCCCGTTACCAGCGCCACTTTCCCTTCGAGCCTGTGCATCACGTTCTCCTTTGCCGCAGCGGCGGGCCGCAGCGGGTGGCCGCGCAAAGACTGTGTGCCTTGCCGGAGCGACGCAAGCACGCGCTTCGGCGGCCAGGTGCCCGGATTGCATCGCACGTGCCCGCAGACAATCTCACGCACGGCCGCGCATGCACCCTCAACCTGCTCGCGGCCGCGAAGGAGGCTCCGATGATCCGCATCGTCACTCGACTCGCCTGCGCACCGAAGAATCGGCGAAAGATCGCCGAGAATGCCGGCGACCTCGTCCGCCTGTTCGAAAAGCACGGCTTGCGCAGCGAAGGCGTCTTCGAGAACTTCGCCGAAAGTGAGATCATCCACCTCTGGTCGGCCGAGGACATGGCGACCTACGATGCGGCAACAGCCCGGCTGAGGAGCGACCCCGAGTTTCTTTCGTTCGCGGCGGCCGCCGCCGAACCCATCGTCTCCGAACGCAAGGAATACTGGCGGGCGCTTGCGCTCGCCCGCACGTGAAAATCCTACCAGCGCTCCCAGTGCGCGACATCGTCGAGCGGCTTGCGGCGCACCGGCCCGAAGGCACGGGCCGGCCAGCCGATCGGGATCGTGACTGCAATGCGCGCATCGTCCGGTATCGCGAGAAGACTTCGGACGGCGGCCTCCGACGGCATGTGCCAGGTGGTGAACGTGGCGCCGAGCCCGAGGCCCCGCGCGGCGATCAGGATGTTCTGCGCCGCCGGATAGACGGCCGATGCGATCCAGTCCACGCTCGGCGCGGACGCGGGATAGACCGGACGCCCGCAGACGAGCACCCAGACCGGAACATCGAGCGCATGATCGACGAGGTGATGCGCGGATTCGAGAAGTCGCCGCTTGGAAGGATCCGAAACGGCAGAAGCGGGGGGCAGCAGCGGCCTGACCCCTTCGCAAAGCATGCCCGCCAGCTCATGACGCAGGGGCAGCTCGCGCACGACGACGAAATCCCATCCTTGTGAGTTGCCCGGGCTGGGCGCGCAGATGCCCGCCTCGAGGATTTCACGAATCAGCGCGTCGGGAACCGGATCGGGGCGGAAGTGCCGCATCGCGCGGCAGGTTCGTATGGCTTCGAGAACGTCCAATGGGTTGCTCCGCCGCGCGGCGTCGAATAATGATGCGGCACACCGACTGCGGCAACTGCCCCGATGCGAAACTCGTCGATCGGAAGCGCTTGCCTCCCCGGCGCGCAGCCCAAGACACGCGGCATCGCCGGTTCGAGTGCGAGTCGGGCAAAGAATCGACAGGAGACTCCATGAAGAACGTCGCGAAGAATCTCGCCAACATCGGGCTGATCGCCGCACTGTGCGTTACGGCAACCGCCTGCCCCAAAACCGGTCCCACGGCCAAGGCGCCGAAATTCTCGGATGCTCGCGCCACGATGGCGAAGATCGGCGGAAAGCCGCTGCCCGTGTTCGAGCTGAGCACGAAGATCGAAGACAACGACAACAAGATCGTCGCCCAGCGCGCCTTCATCTCGACGTCGGGTGCCCTCTACAAGCGCAGCGAGAATGGCTACGAGCTGGTCGAGCCGAAGAAGCTCGACGCAGAGTATGTGGCCAACGTGTCCCAGGTCCGCGCGACCATCGATCCTGCCAAGGAAGAGGCGCTCGCGACCCATCTCAACGGCGACGGCGCGACGATGGCGTTCCGATTCGAGGTCGACTGGACCGCTCCCGACAGCACCGAAGTCAATACGACCCGCTCGATCATCTTCGAAAGCGACCACGAGAAGATCGCCACAGCGGAGCTCGCCAAAGAGATCAAGGAATAACCCGTACCGCCGATGCGCCCGGCCATCCGCCGGGCGCATCGACTGCGGCCACCGCCCTTTTTTCTGCGCCGGAATTGCCGGCAACCCCCTGCCCTTTCCTCCCGCCGCACGCTAGACTTCAGCCGTCCGCGAGATTCGCGGAGGAGGCAGCCTTGTCGCGCGACAGCAAAGCGATCACCGTGCTCATGGCCGATGACGATGAAGACGATCGTCTGCTGGCCCGTGATGCGTTCCGGGAATGCGGGCTCGAGATCGACCTGCGGTTCGTCGAGAACGGAGAGGAGCTGCTCGAATACCTGCACGGCCATGGGCGCTGGACGAGCTGCCCGACGCCGTCGCTGATCATCCTCGACCTGAACATGCCGCGCATGGACGGACGCCAGGCGCTCGCAGCGATCAAGGAACACCCCGCACTGCGAAGGATTCCGGTCATCGTGATCACGACCTCCAAGGCCGAGGAGGACGTGCTTCGCAGCTACGACCTCGGCGTGAGCTCGTTCATCAGCAAACCCGGCAGCTACGAGTCGCTGCTCGCGCTCATCCGCACGCTTTCGAACTACTGGTTCAAGACGGTAAGGCTTCCCGGACACACGCCGGTCAGGTGATTCAGGCGGCGGTCACTGCCGCATCGCCTTCGGCGGGCATCAGGATCGTAAACATCGCGCCGTGTCCGGGAGAGCTTTCGGCCAGGATCGTGCCGCTGTGGCGCTCGACGATTCGACGCACGATCGCCAGTCCGATGCCCGATCCTCCGAACTCGCTGCGTCCGTGCAGGCGCTGGAACGGCGCAAAAATCCGCTCGGCATGCTGCTGCTCGAATCCGATGCCATTGTCCTTGACAGTCAGCTTCCAGCCCGGAGAGCCTGCGCATGTTGCCGGCTCGGCACGGATCACGACGTGCGGCACCGCACCGTCGCCCTGGAACTTCATCGCGTTGGCAATCAGGTTCTGGAAGACCTGCCGGAACTGCGTCGGGTCGGCCTGCAGTGTCGGCATCGGGCCGACGTCGACGACGGCGCCCTTGCTTTCGATCAGCACCTCGAGATCGCCGAGCACCTCGCGCACGACTTCGCCGAGATCGACCGGCACGAACGGCCTCGCACGCGTGACCACACGCGAGAACTCGAGAAGGTCGTCGATCAGCGTCTGCATGCGTCCGGCGGCGTTCATCATGCGCTCGATGTAGTCGTTGCCCTGGTCGCCGAGCTGCCCGTCGAACCGTTGCCGCAGCCGGTCGCCGAACACGACGATCTTGCGAAGCGGCTCCTGCAGGTCGTGGCTGGCGACCGACGCGAACTGCTGCAGCTCGCGGTTGCTGGCCTCGAGCTGCGCCGCTACGCGCTCGAGGCGTTCCTGGGCGAGCTTGCGTGCCCGGATCTCGCCTTCGAGCGCCGTGTTGTCGCGCTCGAGGCGGCGGCTGCGGTTTCGCTCGATCGCATAGCGCATCGACCGGACCAGCGACTGTCCGTCGGCCTTGCCTTTGACGAGGTAGTCCTGCGCGCCTTCGTTGAGCGCGCGCACGGCGAGGCGTTCGTCGTCGTTTCCGGTCAGCACGACGATCGCTACCTCCGGATCGGCTTCGTGGATTTTCTCGAAGGTATCGAAGCCGCGGCTGTCGGGCAGCGACAGATCCGACAGGACGACGTGGAACGGCGATGAAATCAGCGTCCTGCGAGCGGCGTCGAGCGTGCCGACGCGGGAAATCTCGAATTGCCCGGGCGCCGCTTTGGTCAGCGCGCGCTGCAGCAGGAAGGCATCGTCCTCGTCGTCTTCGACGAGGAGGATGCGAATCGGTTCTGCTGTCAGACCTCCCCCTGAGCTCATCGCGATTCTTATGCGCGAAATCTCCTGGCCAGTGAAGCGCTCGCCGTCCTGGAGCCGCGCTGCGCTTTACTGGTTCTTTCCGGTCGTCTCGCTGTTTTCGGTTGCGGCCTTTGGAAGGAACGTCCTCGCGATTTCCGGAGACGGTGGATGGCAGTGGCCCTGCCGTGCAAAAAGCATCTCGCGACAGAAATCGAGCTTCCTGCCTGCGCACAAGTGCTCGGCCCATTTCGAGCCGTCCTCGACCGCTGTTACCTCCGGAACTCCGTCGCAGAAATGTTCGGTCTTCTTCGTCTTGGCGAGACATGCGCGCGCGAAGAACCGGGCCCAGTAGCGGCAGCGATCATCCCGGCATCGGTCCTGGCGGCCCTGGCCTTCGAGCATGCAGCCGTCGTCGTTGGTGTCCTCGGCGAACTCGAACGCCTCCTGGACGGCGTGCCTGGTGAAGTCGTCCATGTCCTTCATGGATTCGATCGGTACAGCCGACTCCGGGTACTTGAACGGCGGCGGGTTCTTCGGATCGAAGACCGTCAGAGTGGCGAACGGCTCGGGTTCCTTGCCGTCGGTCTTCGCACCGTCGATTTTGGGCTTGGCGACTTTGAGATCGATCGGCTTGAGCAGCAGCGAACGCGTGATCCACGTATCGGAATGCTCGAATCCGGCCTTGACCGCGCCGAGCCATGTGCCGAGGCCGAGCATCAGCGACGCAGCGCAGGATCCGATGACGATCACCTGCATCATTCGCGGGGTGATGCGAGTGCGCCAGTCCTGCCCCGGGCTGAAGCCGTTCTTGAATGCCTGGATCGAGAGCGATCCGAAATAGCCGTTGAGGACCAGCAGCATCGTCACCGGGGCAAGCGCGATGCGGATGCCGGCGGCGATATGATCGGTCGCCGTGCCGTGGTCGAGCATGTCGGGCAAACCATGAGAGATCACGATCAGGTCGGCCAGCACCGCACCCACGCAGGCCAGCAGCGGCCCCGGTGCACGCGAGATCGACGATGCCGCCAGCAGGATCGTTCCGAACCCAGCCGCCAGGTCCCAGAGCGGCGGCGCCACGTGGACAGTGTCGAGGAAATCGAGCAGGCCGAACACGAGAATCACGATCGCCCAGGACGCCGCGATGCGAATGCCGAGCGTGCTGCGCTTTTTTGCCTCGGCGTAAACCTTGGCGACACCGCTTCGCAGGTCGTGCGCCTGCCAGCCTTCCTGAAGGAGTTCCTGTTCGTCGGCCATATCTGCTCAGCGCTCCAGAAGCGGCAATCGCTCGGCCTTCGCGAAATCGTCTCGCAGCCGGTCGTAATCGCCCGCTGTGAACGGCTTGAAGGTCTTGTCGCCCCGCTCCCGCCAGAAAAGTGGATCGTGGATCTTCGATGGATGAAAATGAACTGCCTTGAGATTGCGGATCAGGATCTTCTGCGTACCGGTGTACTCGAAATCGTCGACGACGCGCACGAAGTCGGGAAACCATTTGCGGTCCATGCCGCCTTCGACGACCTGGCGCTCGCAGAAGTCGAAAAAGCCCGCCGCGTCGAAGCTGGCGCCTTCGCGCAACTTGAGCGCGACCATCACGAGCTCGTCCGAAACCGCGCACGGTACGCCGTACGCTGCAGCAAGCGTGACATCCGGGTGTTCCTGCAGAAGGCGCGCAACCTGCAGGGCGGAGAAGTTCTCGCCGTCTTTTCGGATCCAGTCGTCGGTTCTTCCGTCGAAGAAGAGATATCGCTTGCCGTCCTGCAGCAGAATGTGGCCGAGGTCGCCCGAATGGTAGATGCCGTCGCGATACTTCTGCGTATTGGCCGACTGGTTATCGAAATAGCCCTGGAACAGCGCCGTATCGTCCGCGATCCGGCAGATCTCGCCGACCGCCTGCTCGTAGTTGAGGATGTGACCGTCGGCGGCAATCTCGGCCGCAGGGCATTCGTTGCCGCGACCGTCGAGGATGCGCACCGCGTCGTCGGTGACCTCGCCGACGCTTCCGCGCGGATCGTTCTTTCGCCGGTACGTCGCGATCGCCGCTTCGGTCGAGCCGTACAGCTCGAACATGTCCTCGAGTCCCATCCAGTCGATGAAGCGGTCGATGTCGGGCGGCGAGGCACCGTTGCCGATCGCATAACGGAAGTGGTTGTCGGGATGATGCGTGACCTCGCGGCGCAGGCGCTCGATGTCGCCTCCGTATTCGCGCTCGAGCGCCTGAAGGACGTAGTGCACGGGCTCGCCGACGTAGTTCCAGTACGTGACGCCGTAGTCGAGCACGTCGGAGACGAACCTGGTCGCGGAGAACCGCTCGCGGATGCCGAGGGTTCCGCCGACCCAGAACGTCGGCATGAAGCCGATGAACATCGAGTTCGAATGAAACAGCGGCATGCACGTATAGCCGCAGTCGTCCTGACCGAGCTCGAGGCGCGACGAGACGCCGATGCCGGTCGCACAGAGTTTGAAATGATTGTTGTTGATGCCCTTCGGAAGCCCGGTCGTCCCCGACGTATAGATGATCATCAGGTTCGTACCCGGCGTCACGTCGGCCTCCGGGTACGGAAGGCTCACGCCGGGCGCACCGGCTTCGACCGCCATGCAGGCAAGGTAATCGGCATGCGTCTCGATCGTCGCCGTGCCCGAGGTCGGCAGGTAAAGGATATTCTCGCGAGTGACGTGCTCGAGCTTGTCGGCGACCTTTTCGACCTCGTCGCGGAACTTCTCGTCGACGACGACAAGCCGCGCGCGTGACTGGTTGAGGACGCCCGCAAGCGTCGGCCCGCGAAGGCCCGTGTTGACGCCGAACAGCGTCAGGCCCGCAATCCCGCATCCGCCGTAGAGCGACAGGAGCTCGAGGTGGTTTTCGAGCAGCATCGCGACGTGGCCCGGATGGCGGTCGTCGATGGTGCCGAGGCGGCCGAGCAGGAAGTGGGCGGCGCGGGTCGATTCGTCCCGGTAGCGCCCGTACGTCCAGGACCGTTCGTGCTGGCGAAGGAAGATTTTCCCCGACGCTTCCGGATGATCGGCGCGGGCCTGGATCTGGTCACGCAGCGTGTAGTTGGCTTCGAACGTCAGTGGCTCGCTGGACAACGGTCGGCTCCTGTCAGGGCTTCGCCCGATCGCACGAGGTCTTCGCCCGGTCGCGCGAGGCTTTCGCCCGAATCGAGCAAGGTTTTCGCACGGATCGAGCAGGGCTTCGCCCGGATCGAGCAAGGGCTTCGCCCGGATCGAAGAAGATACACGCCGGAATACCTTGGAGCCAGCAGGCGGGACCGGGACTCAGGCAACGGCAGGAGCTGCGGCGTCATCGCCGCCCACGAAGACATCGTCGTCGAGTGCCGACTGCGTTCGCTTGGGGACCGGAAGGCGGAACAGGAACGTCGCTCCCTCGCCGAGGCGGCCCTCGGCCGAGACCGAGCCGCCGTGCCGCCGGACGATCCGTTCGACGGTCGCCAGCCCGATGCCGGAGCCTTCGAACTGGTCGCTGCGATGCAGGCGCGAGAACGGACGGAACAGCTGGCCGGTCTGTTTCGGATCGAAGCCGATTCCGTTGTCGCGGACGAAGTACGAAACCGAATCACCCGCTCTCTGGTGCACACCGATCGCGATGTGCGCCTCCGGCCGGGTCTCGGTGTACTTGAACGCATTGCCGAGAAGATTCTGCACGACGAGGCGGAGCAGCCCCGCGTCGCCCCATGCAAGCAGCCCGTTTCCGATTTCCCATTCGATCTTGCGGCCCGGCGACACCGAGCGCAGCTCTTCGATGATCGATCGTGCAACCTCGGCAAGGTTGACGACTTCCTTTTCGATCCGGTCGTTTCCGGCCCGCGACAGCGTGAGCAGATCGTTGATGATGTGGTCCATGCGTCCCGCGGCGCGCTCGATCCGGCCGAGCAGCTCGCGCTCGTCGTCGCTCAGGCGCTCGCCGACGTCCTCGACCAGAGTCTCGACAAAACCGTTCATCGCCCGCAGCGGCGCTCTGAGATCGTGGGAGACCGAGTAGCTGAATGCTTCGAGCTCGCCGACCGCGATCTCGAGATCCTCGGTGCGCTGACGGACTTTTTCCTCGAGCTCGACGTTGAGGCTCTGCAGGGCTTCTTCCGCACGCATGCGGCGCGTGATGTCGCGCTCGATCATCGACACGCCGATGATCGCACCGCGATCGTCGAGAATCGGCGAGAAGCTGGCCGAGACATCGAAGCTCGTACCGTCGCTGCGCAGCCGCACCGATTCGACTTCGTCGACCCGCTCTCCCCCGGCCACGCGCGCGACGAGCGAAACCAGCTCAGCCTCGTGCTCGGGCGGAATCAGCATCGACGACGAGCGATCGATGATCTGCTCGCGCGTGTAGCCGTACACGCGCGTCGCGCCGGCGTTCCAGCTGACGATGGTTCCCGAAAGGGATTGTCCGATGATCGCGTCGGCCGACGATTCGACGATCGACGCGAGGTAACCGGAACGCAGCTCGGCCCGGCGCCGTTCGGCGATCTCGCGGTGAAGCTGCGCGTTGACGAGGCGAAGCTGGTCACTTCGCTGGCCGGCGGAGGACTCCACGACGTCGACCTGCTGGCGCAGCATCGCGCGCGCCGAATCCCGCTGGCGAAGAAAGACGACGACCATTGCGATCGCGGCGACGACCGTCGTGCGTCCGATCGCAGCCATCCATGCAGGGTCGACGATCGCCGGCGCGGCGGCGCCCGAACTAAGAAACGGCGCGACCAGGACCAGCGTGGCTGCGGAGGCTGCGGCAATCGCTGCACCGAGCGGACCGGACGTCGCCTGAGCCAGCACGACGACCAGCAGATACGGAAGCCCGAACATCATGCTGTCGGGAGCGTGAAGATCGAGGAAGAAAAGAAGGCCGGAAAGGACGACCGGCATGAGCAGCCGAATCGCCTGTGACGGCGTCTTCTGGGACGCCCATTGCATTCCCATCGTTACGTTCACGGCCTCCCCCATTCTGTCGTCGTCCATCGTGCGCTCCGCTCGGCCAGGACGCGGAGCTGCGGACAACGGTACTCGTGCCTGGCAAAAAGATGGCCAGGGCAACCCCGCGTGCCGAAGTTAGCTGTACACCGGATGCGTATGCAATGACCGGAGGCAAGAAAACGATTGAGAGCGTGCGCAGTTTCAGGCCCGGGAGCTGCCGGCCGGCCGCGCTTCGAAGCGACCTTCGAGATAGGCGGCGATCTTTCCGTCGACCGGAAGCTGGAACGACTTGGTCGTCAGATACTCTTCGAGCCCGTAGACGCCGAGCTCGCAGCCGATTCCCGACTGCTTGATCCCGCGAAACGGCGCCACCGTGTTGAAGGTGCCGCCGTTGATGTCGATCCCGCCAGTGTCGATGCGGCGACCGACCCGCATCGCCCGCTCGACGTCTTTCGACCAGATTGCGCCGCCGAGGCCGAAAATCGTGCCGTTTGCGATGCGCACCGCGTCGTCTTCACCGTCGTACGGAAGGATCGTCAGCACGGGACCGAAGATTTCCTCCTGCGCAATCGACATGTCCGGCGTCACATCGCCGAAAACTGTAGGCCGTACAAAAAACCCGCGCTCGAGATCCTCGGGCCGTTCGAGCCCGCCGGCAACCAGTGTCGCGCCTTCTTCGATTCCGCGCCGGATGTGCTCGCGGACGCTTTCGTACTGGTGGCGGCTGACCTGCGGTCCCATGCGTGTGGTGCCCGGCGCCGGCGGCACGCGCGGATCGCCGGTTTTGATCACGTTCTCAGCGACGTCTTTCGCGATGCGGCACGCCTCTTCGTGCATCGAGCGAGGCACGAGCATCCGCGTCCATGCCGCACACGTCTGACCCGCGTTCGTATACGCATGATGGACTCCGGCGCGGATCACCGAAGGATCGGCATCGTCGAGGATCACGTTGGCGGCCTTGCCGCCGAGCTCGAGCGATACTTCCTTGATGGACTGTGCAGCCAGCGCCATGATCCGGCGGCCGACGTCGGTGCTGCCGGTAAGCGATACCATGTCGACGTCCGGATGCGTGGCCATCGCTTCGCCGATCTCGCTGCCCTTGCCCGAGAGGAAATTGAAGACGCCCGGCGGCAGATGGCGCCCGGCGATCTCGGCGAACAGGAAACACGACAACGCAACTTCGCAGCTCGGCTTGACGACGACCGTGCAGCCCGCGGCAAGCGCCGGTCCGACTTTCGCGGTGATCTGATGGATCGGGTAGTTCCACGGCGTGATCGCTGCAACGACGCCCTTCGGTTCGCGTACGACGACCGAGTTGCCGATGCGCTGCTCGAACGGGAACTCGCCGCGCGTCAGCAGATCCGCGTAGAAACGGATCGTCGAGGCGGGAAAGCCCACCATATACTGCGCGGTCATCGCGGCCGGGGATCCGAGCTCTTCGACGATGACGTCGCCGAGCTCGCCGGCACGCGCGTCCATCTCGTCGGCGATTGCGCGCAGGCAGCGGCCACGCTCTTCGGCCGGCGTGAGCTTCCAGTCGACCAGCGCGCTGCGCGCCGCACGAACCGCCGCGTCGACATCGGTCCTGTCTGCGCGCGGAATCCGGCCGCAGATTTCTTCGGTGGTTGGATTGACGATGTCGAAGTGGCCGGAGCCGTTGGGCTCGATCCATTTTCCGCCGACAAGAATCTTCTCGAAGGTATGCATGGCAGGTCTCCGACCGCCTGATTGCCAGATAGATGGTCGCGACGCCACAGGCGGTGTGCTACGCAGGCGGAACGGGGGAACTTCGGGGGATGACGACCAGAGCAGCTCGGACCGTGGGCGCGGGACTGGCCGCAGCGGCAATCGGCCTTCTCGGGCCGGTTCGCGCCTCTGCCCTGCCCGATCTCGTACCGGAGATCTTCAACATCACCGTCGCGACGCAGAACGTTCTGGCAGGAGACGTGGTCGAAGGCTGCGCCGGCGGGCAGTACGACCGCCGCCTGGTCAAGTTCTCGCTGAAAACCACGAACATCGGTCCCGACGATCTCATCCTCGGCGATCCGGGCTGCCCGAACTGCAGCCTGAACCCGGGCGCAGAGTGCACCAATCCATTGTTCGAATGCGGCGCCGCGCATGGTCACGCGCATTTCGGCGCATTCGCCAACAGCGAGATCCTCGACGAGAACGACCAGGTGGTCGCAATCGGCCACAAGTACGGATTCTGCCTTCTCGACCTGATCTGTCCGAACAAGCATTACAGCTGCTCGTACCAGGGCCTCACAGCTGGCTGCAGCGACGTCTACAGCTCCGGCCTTCCGTGCCAGTACATCGACATTACCGACGCCGGCCTTCCCGACGGAATCTACAAGCTGCGCGTGCACGTCAATCCCGACGGCGTCCTGAGCGAATCCGACCAATCCAACAACACCATCGAAACATTGTTCACGCTCGGCCAGACCGAACAGATCTGCCCGACCTACGCGGCGAGCGACATTCCGAAGCCGATTCCCGATCTCGGCACCGCCACGTCGAGCGTCACCGTTCCCGACATCGGCGAGGTCACGTCGATCCGACTGCACATGAGCGGAACGCACACGTACGTCGGCGATCTCGATGCGCAACTGACGAGCCCGTCGGCGACGACGCGCACGATGTTCGCGAACATCTGCGGCAACGCCGACAACTTCTCCCTTTACCTCGGCGACGAGGCGGTCGACCCGCTGATCTGCCCGGCCACCGATCCGTCGGTGCTGCGCATCCCGAACCAGAGCTTCGCGCCGTTTATGGGTGAGAACGCGGCCGGCAACTGGACCCTGACCGTTCACGACAACCGCTCCAACGACACCGGCACGCTCCAGAGCTGGAGCCTCGAGATCTGCTCGATCTGCGGAAACGGCCTTCTCGACCCCGGCGAAGTCTGCGACGACGGCAATGCCGCCGACGGCGATTGCTGCTCGAGCGACTGCCAGACGATCGGTCCCGATGGCGCGAGCTGCGAAGACGGCGACTCCTGTACGGTTGGTGATACCTGCTCGGGCGGCGTCTGCGTCGAGGGGACGCCCCTCCAGTGCGATCCGTGCCTTATCTGCAGTTCGTCTGCCGGCTGCGTCGTGCCCGACATCGTCTATCCGTGCCAGGAGCCTCCGAGCGGAGGCTCGCTGCTGATGCTTCGTCACTCCGACGACGATCCGACGCGCGACTCTCTCGTATGGCGCTGGCGCAGCGAAACTCCGGTCGAGCTCGATGAGTTCGGCGCGCCGGACATCGTCACCGACATCTCGCTGTGCGTCTATCAGGGCGACGAGCTGGTGATGAGCTCGACGGCGCCGGCGGCGTCGATATGCGATCTCGGCGCGCTGTGCTGGGACCGCGAAGAGCACATGGCAAGTTACGTCGATCCCGACTCGCTGTACGACGGCTTTTCGTCGATGCGCATCCGCGAAGGAACCACCGGAAAGATCTCGGTGCGCGGCCGCGGCGCCGGTCTCGAGCTCGGCGACCTGATGCTGCCTGCGCCGCTGACCGTACGCATGTTGCGAAGCGACGGCACGCCCTGCTGGCAGGCGAACTACGACAGCGTGCTCGCATCGAGCGAGCGCGTGCTCAAGGCGCGCAGCCGCTGAGCTGAAAACCGCCCGGCTACTCGCAGTACATTCTCGCCGCGTCCCCGCTGCAGTCGAGAGGGTTGCTGACCCCGCAGTCGGCATCACCTGCGGCTGCGGTATCGCCGAGCACGAGGGTCACGCGAACAGGCCCGACGGGCGCAGCAATCGTCGAGCGCTTCGTCGTGATCCGGAACGGAACGTCGGTCGTGCTGCCGCGCCTGTACTGAATCTTCGAAAGACCTGCTGCCGAGCCCGGCGTGCACGCCGGAGCGTCGAGCGCTCCGCTCTTGTTCCGGTACTGGACCTTGCTCGCCGAGGTCTTCCACGCGTCGCGATCGCCGCAGACGGCGTCGCCGGCGCCGGGCACGGGGCTGGTGGCTTCGGTCAGATCGAAGATTGCCGCATCGCCGGAGCCGACGTCTTCGACGAGGATCTGCGCGCCGGCATCGAGCACCGTGGGTGCGCCTCCGGGAAAGAACAGCGTGCCGCGAAGATTCATCTGTTGCTCGCCCGGGTCGCGGTCGAGCTTTCGCAGGTCAACCGATGCATCCAGGACGTATGCGGGGTTCGTGCATTCCGGCGTGCCCGGAAGGCTGCACGTCGGTGCGCCGACTTTCTCGGGCGCCCACCAGTTGCCGCTCATCACGATCATCGAAAGAAGCTTGAGCGTGTTTTCGTAGTAGCCTTCCGCGGAAAGCGGCGTTCCGGCGACTTCGTCCCACATCGCGTTGAGCCAGCTCTGGTTGGTCGAGTTGACCATCGCGCCGACAGCAAACGGAGCCTTGAACGCGAGCGACGGGTAGTCCGTGCCCGGGATCGCATCGCCGTCGAGCTCGTAGCCCGCGCCGATCGCCGAAGGATCGTTGCCGGTCTTCGTGCGGAGCCACGCGTTGACCACGTCGAGCGTCGCCTTCGCGCGCGAATCGCCGTTGGTCACATAGTCCGTGGCGAGGCGCCACGGCACGCGGCATGCGTTGTACGAGTACATCCCGTCGGTATCGCCTTCGAGGAAGTTGGCCGGCGCCGGTGCGGGGGATGTCGCCGGATTGACGATGAAATCCGGCACGAGCCCCACGCCGCTGCTGTAGTTCGTCCGAACTGACGAAATGACACCGTAGAGACTGTTGCAGAGATCGATCCACTGCGAGTTGCTGCTCGCGATCGCGAACGACAGGAAATGGTCGACCATGAAGTCGGACGATCGCGTGGACTTGTCGTAAGGTGCTTCCCCCGCTGTGACCCAGTCGCCGAGCAGCGTGAACGCGTGGGTAGCGTTCACCTCTCCGTCAAGTATGTCGGCGAGGACGGCGAGCGCTTCGGTCTTGTAGTCGAACCGTCCGCAGCTTCCCCACTGCTTGTCGGCAAGCAGCAGTGCGAACGCGATGTCGAGGTCGCCGTCGGTGGCGCTGTCGTTTCCGTCGACGTTGTTGCACGACGTCGACTGGTTCCACGACATCAAATGGTCGTGCGTCGCCGTCGGGTGCTCGAGGAAATACGTGACCATTCCGTCGAAGATCGTCTGTGCCTCCGGATCATGCCCTGCCATCAGCGCCGCGAGCATCATTCCATAGCCGTGACCTTCGGAGACCGTCAGGTTGCCCGTGCTGACGTGCGTCAGCACCACGTAGCGACCGGTCCCGCACGTCTGCGAGACGTACTCGGCTTTCCATGCGTCGTAGAAATCGGCGACCGCCTGGTCCAGCGCTGCCTGCGAGAGATGATTCGGCCGTATGCTGCCGGCCGTGTAAGTCATCGGATGCGAGCCGAACGGCCGGTTGATGTCGGCGCGTGCCTCCGAAAGCGGGCCGAGCAACGAGAACGCAAAACAAGCAGCAGCAAAGCGGACAGGACGGTTCATCGGTATCTCCCCCGTCGCGCCGTGCCGCGCGAGCCGGGACCGAGTGTGCACGGCGATCGGAAGGCCGTCAACGGGCGAGCAGCAACGATCGACGCAAGACCGGAGCGCTGGCCGTATCCGGGAGATCCCGTACCATGCCGCCGCGAGATCCGACGATGCACCCGCCGCCGCTTTATCTGATGGACTATGTCGGACCTTCTCTCGGCGCCGTCGTGTTCGTGCTGTTGATGTCGCTCGTGAAAGAGCCGGTTCGCCCGCGACTCAATGCGATGATCGTCGCCGGTGCGAGCGGAGCGTACCTGAGCGGCGGCTTCGGCCCGTGGGAGCTGATCTATCCCGCACTTGCAGTCCCTGTCGCTTATGCAGGCCTGAGCTCGTACCGGTTCGTCGCAGTCGCGTGGCTGATGCATGCGGCCTGGGACGTGGTGCACCATCTCTGGGGCAATCCGATCTGGCCGTTCATGCCGACATCGTCGTTTGGATGCATGATCTTCGACACGTTGATCGCGGTGTGGTTTCTCTGCGGCGCGCCCGACATGTTCGCGGCAATGCGACCGGCGGTCACGCTGCAAAGGATGCACCGATGAAGCGTCTGTCCTTTGCCGTGCTGCTGGCGACCTGCCTCGTCTCGAATGCAGAGCTCGCAGCTTCCGCCGAACGGCCCACAGCGCTCGACGACATCTGTCCGGCCGATGCAGATCCGTGCGTGGTCACGAAACACTGGGATATTTCGAATCTTCCCTTCGATGTCGATTTCGGTCTTCGCACCGTACGCGTCTCCGGCTCCGGAGCATTCGATGCGAACGGAGAGATCGACACGGGAGTAAACTGCGGGCGCTTCGAAGCGCTGCCGGGCACACTTTCGCCGGTCTACCTGGCAGGCCCGCAGCAGTCGGATTCCACACCGGGCGGACGCATGACGATCCGCGCATACCGAAGCTGCAGCGACAATCCGGACATGCGCTGCCTGAGCGACGCGGATTGCACCGCCGGCGCGTGCTCGGTCGGCGACGGCTCGATCATCCTGCGAGGCCAGGTTCTCGGCAACGCCGCCGAGCATGCACGGCTGACGCTGTCCGCGGCAGGACCGATCGAAGTGCACGGGGGCGTGCAGCTGTCCGGAAAAGATCCCGCCGTAGAGGATTTCACCGATGGCGGCGAGCTCATCGTCTCGTCCACGACGGGACCAGTGCTGTTCGACGCGAATCTGAATGCGCGGGCTCAGCAGTACGCAGGCTCGCTCGCCATCACGGCGGGAGGAGACGTGGTCATCAATTCGAGGATGAACCTGAGAGCCACGTACTTCGGCGGCAGCGTCGAGATCGATGCCGGCGGCAACGTCGAGATCGATGGACGCATCCAGGCCCAGGCGCAGGGTGAAAATGGAGATTCCGGACATGTCACGATCCACTCCGGAGGGACGATCGTGCTCGGTGGCACAAAGCTGCTCGTCGACTTGTCCGGCCGTGACGGCGAGGGCGGCGTCTTCGAGGCCACGGCGAGCCAGAACGTGGAGCTGGGCAGCGAACTGATGCTCGAGATGCGGCGGGCCGAGCTTTCTGCAGGGGCAGACGTGCTCGTTGGGGGTCGCATCGATGCGAGCTCGAGTCGCAACGGCGGAACCGTCGGCCTCGTTGCGGCGCGGGACGCGACGATCGAAGACCGGATCAACGTGTCGGGAAATCGAGGCAACGGCGGGCAGATTTCCATCTCGGCCGGCAGGACGCTCACGATCGCCGACCAGCTCAAGACCAAGGGGCAGAATCTCGCCGGGACGATCTCACTGGCCGCGCCGGCCATTGTCATCAGCGGCTCCATCTCTTCGAAGGGCGCGTCCGGCAGCGATGTGCTGCTGACGGCCTGCGACATCTCGCTGCTGGATTTCGCGGACATCGACGTCGCCATACCGGGAGGTGGACTGCATACGATCTCGTCCAACCAGCTCACCGTCGCCGCCGGCGCGCACGTGACTGGCGCCGAGGATGGCGATCATGTGTTCGAGTATCGCGATGGCGGACCCGCGCCGATCATTCTCGGCGATGTCGAGCCAGCACCCACGCTTGTGCCGGCGGCGCTGGTCCCCTGCCCCTGACGCCGCCGCGGTCGGCCTGCCAATTGCCAGGATCTTTCCGAGTTCTTTCCAGACTCGGTGCCTCCGGGCTGCGGCGTTTCGGAGGGATGGCCTGCGGCGCAGGCCATCCCCGAAGCGGCGAAAGCTCCGGCAGCCGCTATTCGCTGAGAACCAGCATCGCTGCCCTCAGCGCAAGCGCGATCAGCACCACGCTCGAGATCGTGAAGAGCGTCGCGCGATAGAAAACGATGTTGACCGTGGCCTGCCAGATGCTGTGCACGATGCGCAGCACGACGTAGACCCATGCCAGCACGACACTCACGCCGTCGCCGGGCGCGAGGATCGCGAGCATCAACACCAGCGCATAGAACAGCGTCGGCTGCTCCATCAGGTTGTTGTAGTTGTGTGCCTTCCACTGCGTCTTGTCCGGCAGGACGCCGTCGAGGTCGGAGCCGCGACCACCAACGGCGCCTCGGATGTCGAGATTGTGGCGCTTGAGCGCCGGAATCCTCGTGCCGATCATCCACAGCAGAACGAGAAGAGACCACAGCACGAGCACAATGGCGGGACGAAGAATGGGATGAGTCATGGCGTGTGCTTGGTCTCCTGTTCAGCCGGCTCGCTGTCATGCAATCGGACGGAGCAGGCTCGCTCGGATCAGACCGCACACTTCCGACGTTCGCAGATCGCAAGTCCACAGTACAGGCGGCACGACGCAGCGCAACACAACGAGAACTTCACACCCGGTGAAGGACAATCGTGCGTGTCGTGCCGCGCTTTATCTTGCAACAGCAGCGACGCAGCGAAATGAGTGCCGCATTCTTTTCGAGGAGCCGAGGACCCACATGACACGCCTCACCGGCATTCGTCGCGATCACACATCGAGCCAGCGCTACCGCCCGCGTCACGTGCTCGCAGCGAGTCCACTGCTTGCCTTCTGTCTGCTGACGAGCTCACCGTCCGAAGTCCGCGCGGCGACGGCCGTCGCATGTGTGGGCACGGAGACGCCAGCTTGCAAGGAGTCATCCGTGCTTGCTTCGGCGTTCCAGTGGGGCGTCAAGACGTACTCGGGCGGCGGGCTTCTGCGTGGCGTCGCGAAGGCCAATGCCCGCCAGCTCGGCGTCGAGTTCCTTGCGCGGACAGAGAAAGCGGCAAGCGCGCTCCTGTATGGCTCGGCGAGTGCCGGGTTCTCCGACAGCGACGTCCGGGTCGGCCTTCCCAATCCGGCAACTGTGACGCTTACGTTTCTCGTCACGATGTCGGGTGGTTTCAGCGGCAGCGACTTCGGCCCTCCGTGTGATCACTGCGGCGGCCAGTCGCCGTGGGTCGGCTCCGGCACCGCGTCCGGAACGGCCCAGGCGAATGCTCCTGAACAGAGCCGGCGACTCGACTTCGATACCGCGTGGAATTCGAACGACGGCATAACCAACGAGCTCGAGCCGGAGGGAATCATTGAAATCACGGTCGGCAGCGGCATGCCGTTCACGTGGAGCTCTTCGATGACCGTCAGCTCCAAGGCCGCCAACGATCCGTGCCTTAGCGGAGCAGGAACGTGCGGGATCGAAGGCGGGGCCGAAGCCGACGGCGATTTTCGCAGCACGTTCCATTTCCACGACTTCCATCTTTACGATGCGGCCACGCACGAGGAGATCTTCGATTTCACGCTGACGGGAAGCGGCGGCATCGACTACCTCGCGATCGACCGCGGATGCGGCAACGGCACGCTCGATGAAGGTGAACAGTGCGATGACGGCAATGTCGATCCGGGCGATTGCTGCTCACCTGGCTGCAAACTGGAGACCGGGGCCTGCGACGACTACGACGCGTGTACTGGAAACGGAACATGCGACGGCGCGTCGTGCACCGGTGCCGAAAGCTTCTCGTGTCCCCTTCCCTGCGGAGATGCCGACAAGAACGGAGCTCTCAGCGCCGTCGATGCCCTGATCGCACTGAAGACGGCGGTCGGAACGAGCAGCTGTGACGATTGCCGCTGCAACGCGAACGACGATGACTCCGTCACGACAACCGACGCACTGCGGATCCTTCAGGCCGCTGTGGGCGTTGATGTGATGCTCGATTGTACGGCGTGCCTGCCGGACTTCTGAGGACTCGCGGCAGGAGATTGGGCTGAGACCTACTGGTCGAAGTACCGACACCTGCCACGGTCCTCGCCACACGCTGCGAAACCCGCCGGCTGGACGGCCATCCGCGAGGTGCACTGCACGGTCGACCGGGTAGGATGTCGTCTGCCGTTCGGCGGGACATGCGCGTGAACCTGTTCCTCGACTTTCTGGCGATTCCGTTTTTTCTCCCGTTCCAGCTTTTTCTTGACACATGGCGGATCCTGTTCGTCGCGTGGCTCGGCGCGCCGATCAGTCGCAATTGGCCCGCGATGTTGCGGATTCCTTTTCGCGCGCTTCCCGTGGCGCTATCGTGCGCTGTCGTCGGCATCGAAGTGGACTGCGGGGGCTGGTCGGCATGGTCGGTACTTACCGACTCCGACAACACGGTCCGGCGAATCGAAGCCGTGGAATCCGTTCTTCTGGTGTGGATGATCCTCAGCGCCGTCGCGTTGGCGCGGCTGCCGATACGAACGCCTCGCGACGCATCTCCACACCCGAAATCCGCGCTGAATGTGCTCGGTTCGATCGATCAGGCCGCACGCGCCGGCGTGGTCGCATGGGCGGTTGCCGTCGGTGTTCACTACGTCGCGTGGCTGTGGCTGACGTTCGGCTCCAGCGGAATCCTCGGACGTGCGCAGCCGTTGCATGCGTGGTTTACGCTGCCCAGGTCGCTGCTCGTCATGCTCCTCGTGGTCGTTCCCGCCGAGATCGCTGCGCGAAGATACGCGTTTCGCGGCAGGCTGATGATCCGGGCCGCCGCATGGGGCGTGCTGTGCACTGCGATCGCCGGTCCGTCATTCTTCGTGTTTACTGGCAAGAATCTGGCTGCTCTTGCAGCTGCCGCCGGCCTTTCTTGCTGGCTGCTGGCGAAGCTCGACCTGCCGTCCTTCGCCGGAGAGCGCCTCGATTCGTTCATTCTGCGCGCCCGGACTCGGGCGGGCGACCCTATCCTGCTCGCCGCGCTGTGCGCTCTCGGCATCGCCGCGGTCGCTGGCGCTGCGTTGACGGCGCGCTCGCCTGCCGCCGATCTGACCACACTCCTCAACAGCACCAGCACGCCGATCAGCGACGTCGAGTTAAAGCTCGGCAAGACGATCGTTCGATTCGGTGACATACCGATCGGCGGCCGAAGATATGTGCCTTTGTGGAGACCATCCAACCTCGAAGACTATGAAATTCGCTGGCGCGAACCCTCGGGGGCACCGCAAACAGTGAAATTCCGAGGGCGCTTGAAAGGACCGCCGAACATGGATCTGCGGTTCGAGATCCTCTCCGATCGCGTCCGAATTCTTGACGGAGAGTATCCGATGATCGGCGACAACGAGATTCTCGTCACGCGAGAATGAGTCAGATACCCTAGACCTGGTTGATTCCGTCCGCCCGAAGCGTCGCCACCTGGCCGAATCGCTTCACTACTTCGCCGCCGGAAGATCGTTCCAGATATCGCGGTGGAGCTTCCACGTTCCGTCGGATTGCCGCTTCCAGACCACGAGGTACTTGGCCCTCGCCGACGTGTCCGGCTTGCCTTGCGCTCGTACGACGAGCTCCACCGTTCCGGTTTCGAACGCGATGTCGCCACTGCGCTCCACGTCCGTCGTCGTGAGCTTCGCGCTCGCGACGCCACTTTCATGCGTCTTCTTCCAGAACTGTCCGATCGCGAGGTTGCCGCGCACGATCTCCTCGCCGGGCGGGAACAGGAACGCATCGGCAGTGTACATGGCGGAGAGGGCTGTGCCGTCTCCGCGAGCAAAAACTTCGCTGAACTTCGCATTGGCGGCCTCGATGGCCGTGCGCGCTTCGGCCGCTGGGTCTTCGGCGGCGGGTCCCGGTACGGGCGACGAGGCAATGATGCACAGCACAGAAACGATCGCGGCGATGAGCTTCATCGGATTCTCCTTTTCTGCCAACCGCGCGAGCGCGCCGTTGCGAGGGAAATCCTGTATCGGAAAAGTTCGATTGGGAAGCCGTGCTGGCCTTCCAGCAGGGCATTCGGATCCTGATTCGCAACCTGGTTGCGCCAGATCATCCATCTGAGGACGAACCGTGCGGACCCGGACGGTGAACTCCCGACACGGCGCCCCATAGCCCGAAACTCAACATCCAGGCAATGACAAGCCCGGCGCCCAGCCGCAGGTTCATCGCGCCACCCGGCTCCGTGAAACCGGTCATTCCAAAAATCGTGATGGTTTCGATCGCCTGTTCGACGATACAGACCGCACCGAGAATTCCGATCCATCTCGGGATCGTCTCTTTGTTTCCGAGCGCGAGCATCGTAACCGGCAGCATCATGGTGGTGGTGAAGCCGGTCAGTATCGGTCCGAAGAACAGCGAAATATCGTGCACGGTGCGGGCCGTCGCCGGCTGCAGCTGGTCGGCGTGCAGCGCCAGGCCTCCCATGACCATCGCGGGAATCACCGCGGTCACAAAGAGGCCGATCGCGCCAAGAAAATACATATCCCGGTACGACGTCGGCAGAAGAAGCCGCAGACGTGCGAACATGAAGGCACCCGGTGGAATCCCCACCGTCAGCATCCACAGCGCCCAGCGCACGTGATCGCCGCTGCTACGGTACCAGGAGAGAACCTCTTCCCCGGTGGCGGCTGCAGTCGGAGCGTCAGCGATCAGTCCTCCACTGATGACAGTCAGCGTGATCGAAAGGACTACGGCAGCGGCAAGCACGATTGAATCCGAATGGCCTGTCGTCTTCTTCATGCGTGTTCCTGTTGACCGACGCTCACGCCGTCTGACGCGATCGGCCAGTGCGGCGGCGGATGACCGGCAGCGTGGCCACGGCCGGGATGTCGAGCGGTTTCAATCCATTCCGCGAGCCGGAGTTGCTACCAAAGGAACTCCCAGATGCGGACAGGTTCCTTGAAACCGGCAAGCACCGGCTGGCCGAGCTCGGCAAAGAGAAAATCCTTGCCTCCCACCAGCTGCCGCACGACGTCCGCCACGACCACCTGGCCCCCCTCAGCCTGATCGGCAACTCTTGCGGCAAGAATCACGGCGCTTCCGAACAGGTCGTCGCCCTCGGCGATGGGTTCACCCGCGTTGATTCCGATGCGGATACGAAGTGGTTCGTCGTTCGTTTCCGCGCCGGCGGCCACGGCTCGCTGCAACGCCGCCGCGAAATGGAGCGCGAGCGTCGCAGCAGGAAACGAAGCCATGAAGCCGTCGCCGAGCGCCTTCAGTTCCGTCCCCCCGTGGGCCCGCAGTGCATCCCTGGTCATCCGGTCGTAGACCCGCAGAACCTCGCGCCCACGTTCATCGCCCAGGCGCTGCATCATCGCGGTGTGGCCGGCAACGTCCGTGAACACCACGGTGCGAAAAGCACCGGTCGCTGCTGCCGCGACCGGAGCAGCAGACGAAGCGTGCACGGTGCCCCCGAGGAATTCCTCGACGGCGCGAACAGTGTCATCGCTGTCCCGAATCGACACGAGTCGGGCATCACCGAGGCCGGCCATGAGATTGCGAGCGAGGTCGGCGCGAAAGACGTGCGAGGCGCTAGCCGATATGCAAACCAGCACCGGCGCCGCGATGTCGGGCAGAAGCGGCGTCAGATCGACATCCTTCGACGCCTCCTTCCACGCGACGAAATCCTCCTGACCCAGGCAAACGCGCATGTGCGCGGCGCCTATTCGCGCGCTCTCCGTCCATCCGAATCGCCAGAGTGCCATGGCATCTGTTCCGAGCTGCCAGTCCGCCCTCGCGAGCTCGTCCACGGCCTTCAGACGCGGCGTGTCCCACGCTCCGGAACCGCGAATCCAGGCATCGGTCAACACCAGGTGCGAAACGCGTTGCGGATTACGGGCCGCAAACGTGATGGCCACGAGCCCGGCCGACGAGGAGGCCTCGATGGCGAAGCGCTCGAACCCGACGCGATCGGCAACTGCCGCGACGTCCAGGATGCACGCATCGAGTGAACAGTCGGCGACGTCACGATCGGAGAGCCCGCTGCGTCGCAGATCGATCCGCACCACCCGCCGGTTGCGTGCAAACTGTTCGAGCTCCGCCCGATCGAACAGGTTCGAAGGGAGCCGCCACTCGGCCTCGACATGGCTGACCAGCTCCGGCCGAAGCACGACGAGCGGAACGCCGTCACCTTCGCCAAAAGTGGAGTAGGCAATTCGGACGCCATCGGTTGTCGTGGCGTACTGGATACGGGGAGTCACCGGACTCCCATATCCCAACGAATGACGGCGTTCCATGCCGCGTCGAGCGGCACATCGCACGCTTCAACGCGCGCATCGAGAAAGAAGACTGCTAGTGACCCTTATTACTCCGAGTTGGAACCAGCTTTTCGGCTGGCTTCGAGAACTGGACGCGGTGCGATCTTCGGCGACCGCTCAAAGCACGAGGTCATCGGCCGTCAGGCCGGTATCCCGTAGAATCTGACGGAGAGTCCCCGCCCAAGCGTCTTGCCGGAGTGAACCGGCACAGTCGTACGACGTCGATCGGCATGCCGGAGAATCAGGTGGCTGCCGCTCTGTCGAACGGGCTCGAAACCGTAACGATGGAGGATTGCGAGTAGTTCCCTGGCCGTGATGGCAGGGAGGTGCGGACTCATACCGCGACTCGCACCTTTGTCGCACCAACTTCGTCGTAGATCGGCTCAGCTGTGTCGATGCGATCCTGCACGTGCAGGCGAATCGCGTCGGCGATCAGCGCGCGAGCTTCCTCCTCCGTCTCCCCTTCCGTGTAGCAGCCCTGAAGCCCGGGGCAGATGGCGAGGTATCGGCCGTCTTCATCGCGCTCGATCACGACGGTGAACTCGTACTCGGTCATGAGAGCACCGTAGCAGGAGTCCGAGCAGCGGCACAACCCGCCCCGAGGAAGCTATGACAACGCAGGAATGATGGTGACCCCAACCGGAATCGAACCGGTGTTTTCGACGTGAGAGGCCGACGTCCTAACCGCTAGACGATGGGGCCGCGGTGAGCAGAGGCTTCTAGATGGCGCTGCGCCGAGGGTCAACCTGACGCGGTCGCCGTCATCTACCTCCCGAGAATCTGCCGCGCGATGATTTCCTTCATGATCTCCGACGATCCCGCGAGAATCCGGTTGATGCGCTCGTCCTGGTACATGCGGCAGATCGGATACTCGTCCATGTAGCCGGCCCCGCCGTGGAGTTGCAGGCACACATCGACGGTGCGGCCGGCAAGCTCGCTCGAGTACAGCTTGATGCGCGCCGCGTCTTCGGACGTGAGCTGACCTTCGTTGTGCACCTGAACGGCGCGATCGACGTACGTCTGCGCGATATCGATCTCGGCATCGAGCTCGGCGAGCTTGAATCGCGTGTTCTGGAACTTGCTGAGCGGCTTTCCGAAAACCTTGCGCTGGCTGACGAAGTCCTTGGTTACATGCATCGCCATCTGCGCGCCGACGACGTTCCCGACCGCCGCGATCAGGCGCTCTTCGGCCAGTCCCTGCATCAGCATCAAGAATCCGCCTTCGGGCGGACCAAGCACGTGCTCGGCCGGAATGCGTACATTCTCGAAGAACAGCTCGGCTGTGTCCTGCGCCTTCATTCCCATCTTGGCAAGATTGCGGCCGCGCTCGAAGCCCGGCATTCCGCGCTCGACGAGAAACAGTCCCATCGCGTGCGTCGCATTCGGATCGGTTTTGGCGGCGACGATGACGACATCCGAAAGTATGCCGTTCGAGATGTAGGTCTTCTGCCCGTTGAGGATCCAGTCGTCGCCGTCACGAACCGCAGTTGCTTTCATGCCGGCAAGGTCGCTCCCGGCATCCGGTTCGGTCATCGCGATCGCCAGGATCGACTCACCGGTAGCGAAGCGCGGCAGGAAGCGCGCCTTCTGCTCTTCGGTCCCGAAGTTGCCTATGTACGGCGCGACGAGCCGGCTGTGCAGCGTGCTGAAGAAGCACGGATCGCCGTACCACGCGTTCTCCTCGATCAGGATCTGCTCGTAACGGAAATCCGGAAGCCCGAGGCCGCCGTATTTCTCATCGGCCCAGATCAGCAGCAGCCCGGCCTGACCGGCCTTCTCGAACGCCTCGCGGTCGACGATGCCGGCCTCGCGCCAGCGCTCGCTGTGCGGCCGTATCTCGCGCTTGAAGAACTCGCGCGCGGACTGACGGAACATTTCCTGCTCTTCGGTAAACGGTAGGCGCTGCATGGTCCCCTCTGTGGTCGTCGCCGGCTGTCCGTGACGACGGCCGGGCCGTGTAGCACGATCTTGCAACAAATGCGCAACGCGGCCCCAGGAGGTGCAGCGAAAGACATGGAGGAAAGAAGGCAGCGAAAGGTCCAGCGAAGGACGGGAGCTTCGCGATCACCGGATCCGCTACTGGATGTACCCGAGCGACCTCAGCTGCTCGAGCCGTTCGTCCTCGCCGGGTGTTTCAGTCTCCGGCAGGTTGCGGGTCTTCGCCCAGCCTTTCGGCGTGTGCGTCGGCACGGTGCGGATCGGATGCCGCGCGAGGAACTCGGCGGTGATCAGCGACGTCAGCGCCCTGCCCTTCATGTCGCTCGCGACCTCGATGCCGAGCAGCGCGAGCACCGTCGGAGCAACGTCGAAGACCGATCCGAGCGAATCGAGGTCCTTCTCGCGAACCGATTGCGGCGAGCCTGCCGACTTCGCCCGCGCGATGTCCGGCCCCGCGATCACGAGCAGCGCTTCGCTCTGACCGTGTACGCCGGTGCGCAAAGGCTTGTCGGGACTTTCCGCAAAATCGCGCTTGCGGTTGCCCGCTCCCATCCCGTGGTCGCTCATGATGATCACGTTCGCGTCCGGCGGAGCGCTCGCGAGAATCTTGCCGATGCGCTGGTCCGTGTACCGGTAGTAGTCCCTCAGGATCGATCCGTACGCCGCCACGCTCTCGGCAGATGGCGGATGCTTGTAATCGTCCGGGTACGCCCAGCGCCAGAAGCGATGCCCAAGCACGTCGGTTCCACCGAAGTACAGCATCAGAAGATCGGGGTTCGGCTCGCGGCGAAGCGTTTCTTCGGCGACGCGTTCGTAGATTGCATCCGCGCGGATTGCCCATCGGCTCTGCTTCCATAGCGGCGTCACGGCGGGATCGTCGTCGGGAGGAATTTTCGGGACGATACCCCGCACGATGTCGTCGAAATGCTTCTCCACGTCCGCGGCCATCGCGAGGATCGGCCCGTTGAGCTCGGGCGGATGAATCTGATGATCGAGCCCCTGCACGAGCTGGCCCTTGAGGATGCCGTCGGCTTCGCGCACGAGCTGCATCGACGTGTTGGCCTGGGCGACCATGATCCCGCGGATCGGCTCGACCGGATACGTCATCCACCATCCGATGAGCTGCGACGTGAGGCCGTGATCGGTGGCGATGTTCCAGAGCGCCTTGGTCCTCCGGTCCCGGTTCGTGAACAGCTTGTTCTTCGAGTGGATGAAGCCGCGGATGCCGTGCTCCGACGGCGCAACTCCGGTCGCGACCGACGTCCAGATGGCCGGCGACATGCTCGGATGCAGCGTCGTCAGCCGCCCGTAGCTTCCTCGCGACATCTGCTGCGCGAGATTCGGCATCTCTCCCTTGCGGATCAGCTCGAGCACGAGCCTCCATTCGAGCCCGTCGATGCCGAGCACGACGACCGGCCGCGGCTCGTGCCGCCCGGCCGGCGTGCAGGAGCCGACGCCGGCGACAACGACCATAAGGATCACCTTCGCGACGGCAGAGCCCCACGACCACGAACGGCGAGCGGAGCACGATCCGCACGCGCTCCACCAAAAGCGGCGAGCGGAGCGCGGTCGCACAGGATCGCGGCTGGAGAGATGCGTGTTCAACGTGTAGGGATTCATACCGGTCTGCGGCGTCCGTTCCAGCGGCCGCGGAGAACAACGTGTCGAGCAACCGTATTCGAACAGGCCTGCGCTCGGCAGATTTCTGGTACCCGGTCTTTTTCTTCGCGATCGGCATCCTCGCCTGCTGGAAGCTCAATCCGGGTCGGGCTCCGATCCAGCAGGACGATCAGGTCTACTTCTACATCTCCGAGCGTGCCGCCTCGGGGATTGCGCCGCACATCTCGGAGTTCGACCCGAAGAACGCGCTCAGCATGATGGTGAACGCGGTGTTCATCTGGTTCGGACGGCACATCGGAGCCGACGACCTGATGGCGGCGCGAACCGCCTCGATTCTCGCGGTCGGGTTCTGCAGCGCGCTGCTCTGGATCTGCGCACGCCGGATCGGCGGGACCCGGGCAATGGCCCACATGGCCGCGGTGTTTCCGCTGCTCTTCGTCGATTTCCTTACGCTCGCCGTTGCCGGCGCGCAGCCGAAGATCTTCCTCGTGCTTGCAATCCTGGTCTGGCTCTACGCGGCGACGACGCGGCGACCGTTCTTTCTCGGAGCGGCCGCGACGTGCTGTTTTCTCGTCTGGCAGCCGGCGCTGCTGATGGTCGCGATCTCGCCGGTTGCCATGTTTGCCGCAGGCGAGCGGCGTGTCGCAAACCTCGCGCGCGTCATCGCCGGAATTCTGGTTCCGATGATCTTCTATGAGGCCTATTTCTGGTGGCACGGCGCGCTCGACGAGCAGATCTACCAGAGCCTCGTGTTCGCGGCCGTGCACCACAAATCCCGGCCGAATCCTGCTTGGGTCTTCCGCAGTCTGTTTGGCCTCGGCGATTCCAATCCGGTGCGCCAGCTCGGGCTGTTCGTATTCTGCTTTGCACTGTTCGCTGCGCCGGTGGCGCTCGTGGCCATGCGACGTCGCGCGTGGACCTGGCTCGCAGGTCGTTACGACAGGATCTGCCTCATCCTTGGAGCGTATGCGACGACCGGGTTCTGTTTCATCGACTACCAGGGTTATCCGGACCGGTACTTCGTGCTGCCGTTCATCGCGATCGTCAGTGCGATCGTCGCCGGCGCGGTGCTGTCTTGGGCCGTCGGGCAGTGGTCGTCAAGAATTCCTTTGCGCGCGCCGGCCGCGATGCCGGCGTCGCTGGCGAAACACGCCGTCCCGATCGTGATCGTCATGGCAATGCTGCTCGCGATACCCTTCAAGCCGTACGAGAGGCGAAGCCTCCAGGACCAGCGTAAAGCTGCAGCGTACGTCGGCGACCTTCTTCGCCGTCACAAGACGGTCTATGTGGTGAGCGCCCTGCATCTGCTGGCGATGAACCGCACCAGCAACTTCAACTACTACGGCTTCTATCCGGTACGCATTCGCGCGTATCTCGCCGAACGTGTGAAAAAAGAAGGCCCGCTGCTGCCGCTGAGGGACGGCCGCCTTCCGGACGTGCTGCTGCAGTCGCGGATGGAGTTCGGTCCGAACCGGCGCTGGATCGAGCGCTACTACCGCCCGGAGAAAGCCTCGGTGCTGCGCAGGCAGAACATCTCGATGATGGTTCTGCGCGACGACGTAAGCCCTCCGCCGGCGACGGCAAAAGCGTTCTGACGCTCACCCCGCGATTCCGCCCGCCAGCCGGCTCGGGTCGCCGGAGCGACTGACAACCCGATCGGTTCGTGCGATATCGCGAACATCCCACCAAGGAGCGCACGATGGCGACGATCGAAAGCAGCCCCGAGTTTGTGATCCAGGCCTACAAGAAGATGCACGAGCGTCTCGCCGTGGTTCGAAAGCGCGTCGGGAAGCCGCTCACGCTCGCCCAGAAGATCATCCTCGGGCACCTGAGCTCGCCGGAGACCGCCGAGCTCGAGCGCGGCAAGAGCTACGTCGAGCTGAGGCCGGATCGCGTCGCCATGCAGGATGCGACGGCGCAGATGGCGCTCCTGCAGTTCATGCAGGCAGGCAGGCCGTCGGTCGCCGTGCCGACGACCGTGCACTGCGACCATCTGATCCAGGCCCACCACGGCGCCGCCGCCGACACGTCGCAGGCCCGGACCGAGAATTCGGAGGTCTACGACTTCCTCGCGTCGGTCTCGGCAAAATACGGGATCGGATTCTGGAAGCCGGGCTCCGGCATCATCCACCAGGTCGTCCTCGAGAATTACGCGTTCCCGGGCGGGCTCATGATTGGCACCGATTCGCATACGCCGAACGCGGGCGGTCTCGGGATGTGCGCGGCGGGCGTTGGCGGCGCCGATGCGGTCGACGTCATGGCCGGCTTTCCGTGGGAGGTGCTGCTTCCGCGAACGATCGGGGTCCGGCTGACCGGCAAGCTCAGCGGCTGGGCCGCGCCCAAGGACATCATCCTCAAGCTTTGCGGGATCCTTACGGTAAAGGGCGGAACCAACAAGATTGTCGAGTACTTCGGGCCCGGAACCTCAAGCATCAGCTGCACGGGCAAGGGGACCATCTGCAACATGGGCGCCGAGCTCGGAGCGACCTGCTCGGTGTTCCCGTTCGACGAACGGATGGCGACGTACCTCAAGGCAACCGGCCGCGCGAAGCTGGCCGAGCTAGCCGCCGCAAACATCGATCTCGTGACCGCCGACCCCGAGACCGCCGAGCGGCCCGCCGACTACTACGACGAGATCGTCGAGATCGACCTGTCGACCCTCGAGCCGCATCTGGTCGGCCCGCACACGCCGGATCTCGCCCGCCCGCTCTCCGAGGTCGCGGCCGCCGTTCGAAGCGAAGGCTATCCGGACCAGCTCAGCGCTGCCCTCATCGGGAGCTGCACGAACTCGTCGTACGAGGACATCTCGCGCGTGGCGTCGATCGCTGAGCAGGCGGCAGCGCACGGTTACAAGGCCAGGGCGTCGCTCCTCGTCAGCCCGGGCAGCGACATGATCTTCGAAACCATCCAGCGCGACGGCCAGATGGCGTCGCTCGAGAAGGTCGGTGCATCGGTTCTCGCCAACGCGTGCGGGCCGTGCATCGGCCAGTGGAAGCGCGACGACGTTGCCAAGGGCGTCCGGAACTCGATCGTCACGTCGTTCAACCGCAACTTTCCCGGCCGCAACGACGCCAATCCCGAGACGCTCGCGTTCATCGCGAGCCCGGAGATCACGCTTGCGCTCGGCCTTGCCGGATCGCTGTCGTTCAATCCGATGAAGGATTCTCTCGGCAGCAACGGCTCGAGCTTCCGCCTGTCTGCTCCTCCGCCGGCTCCCGAAGTTCCGGCCGAAGGATTTGCGACCGCGCTCGGCGGCTATCAGCCGCCGGCCGAAGACGGCAGCAAGGTCGAGATCAAGGTGAAGCCGGACAGCCCGCGCCTCGCGCTGCTCGACCCGTTTCCGAAGCCCGAAGCACCGCAGTACCTGCGCATGCCGCTGCTGCTCAAGACGCAGGGCAAGACGACGACCGACCACATCTCGCCGGCCGGCCCGTGGCTGCGCTTCCGCGGACACCTCGACAAGATCAGCGACAACATGTTCACCGGCGCGATCCGCGCAGGCACCGGCGAGCGCGGCACCACGCGCAATCCGCTGACCGGCGAACAGGGCCAGGGCGTGCCGGCCGTTGCACGTGCGCTCAAGGCGGCCGGCCGCAGGTGGATCGTGGTCGGAGACGAGAACTACGGCGAAGGCTCGAGCCGCGAGCACGCCGCGATGAGCCCGCGCCATCTCGGCTGCGCCGTCGTGCTGACGCGCAGCTTTGCACGCATCCATGAGTCGAACCTCAAGAAGCAGGGCATCCTGCCACTGACGTTCGCGAACGCGGCGGACTGGGCGAAGGTGCGCGACGACGACGAGATCTCCGTGCCCGGTGCGCTCGAGATTTCACCGGGCCGTCCGACCGACGTCGTGCTGCATCACAAGGACGGCAGCGAAGAGACGATCGCGGCGAACCACTCGTGCAACGCCGAGCAGATCGGCTGGATCCGCGCGGGCGGCGCGCTCAACCTGCTGCGTCAGTAGTCGTCGTCTTTGCGGCACCGGCAGGCGCTGCAGCGGCTGCAGCGGGCCGCAGCCGCAGCACACCGGTCGCCGCGCCGTCGCACGCCTCCCGGATGCGGGCCACGACGCGGTCGCGGCCGAGCACGTGGCAAAGCTCGAAAATCCCCGGGCTCGCCGTGCCGCCCGTCAGCGCGACGCGCAGCGGCTGGGCAATCGCGCCGAGCTTGATCCCCTCGCCTTCGCAGAACGCCCGCAGCTCGTTTTCGATCTGCGGCAGCGTCCAGTCGTCCATCGCTTGGAGCTCGAGCACGAGCTCCAAGAGCCGGCGGCGGTCGCCTTCCGCGAGATGCTTCTCGACAGCAGCCGGATCGTATTCGACCGAGACGCGCACCAGCGGTCCCATCGCGGCCGCAAGCTCGACGAGCGTGCGCGCGCGCTCGCGCACCAATGCCACACCGGATTCGAGGAAATGATCGCCGAGCGTCCGCAGCCAGTCGTCCGGCAGGAACGGCTTTACCGCGGCGGCCAGCTGCGCAGCGGTACACAATTTCATGTGCTGGGCATTGACCCATTCGAACTTTTCCATGTCCCACGCGGCCGCGGCCTTGTGGATCGCCGACGGATCGAATGCATCGACGAGCTCGGGAATCGTGAAGATCTCCTGATCGCCGTGCGACCAGCCGAGCCTCGCAAGATAGTTGAGCGTGGCTTCGGGCAGGAACCCGAGATCGCGGTAGGCCAGCAGTGAAGTCGCCCCGTGCCGTTTCGACAGCCGGCTTCGGTCCTGCCCGACGATCAGCGGCATGTGACCGTAGACCGGAGGCTCCTCGTCGAGCGCCAGGAAGATCTGCACCTGGCGCGGCGTGTTGGTGATGTGGTCTTCGCCGCGCAGCACGTGCGTGATCTCCATGTCGATGTCGTCGGCGACGTTGACCAGGTGGAACACCGGCGAGCCGTCCGAGCGAACCAGCACGAAGTCGTCGAGCTCGCTGTTCTCGAACGTGATGTCGCCGCGGATCACGTCCTTCACGACGGTCTGGCCGCCGAGCGGAACCGCAAGGCGCACGACTGCGGTCTCGCCTTCGGCCGGCTTGCGGCCAAGGTCGCGGCAGCGGCGGTCGTAGCCGAACGGCTTTCCTTCTTCCTGGGCTTTCCTCCGGCGCTCTTCGAGATCGGCTGCCGAACAGAAGCACCAGTACGCGTGCCCGCTCTTGAGCAACCGGCCGACGACGTCGCGGTAATAGTCGCTGCGCTTCGACTGGAAGATTGGCCCTTCGTCCCACGAAAGGCCGAGCCATTTCAGTCCTTCCAGAATTGCCTGAGTGTACTCGTCGGTCGAGCGTTCACGGTCGGTGTCTTCGATCCGCAGCACGAAGCTTCCGCTGTGATGGCGAGAGAACAGCCAGTTGAAAAGCGCCGTGCGCGCGCCGCCTATGTGAAGGTGGCCGGTCGGGCTCGGTGCAAAGCGCGTACGGATTTCCGACATGCGGCGGAATCAACCACGCTCGATAGCGCAAGGCAACGAAGTGCGAGCGCTCAGGCTAGCTCGACGAGCACTGTGGCAAGCGATGCCACCGCGGCGGATTCGCCGACCGGCCCGATGCCGTCGCTGGTTTTTGCCTTGATCGAGAGAACATCGGTGCCGACGCGGAGCTCGTTCGCCATCGCGCTGCGCATGGCCTCGATATGGGGCGCGAGCCGGGGTTTTTCGATGACGATCGTCACGTCGGCGCTGACGATCGTGGCATGTTTTGCCGCGAGACGATCGCGCACTTCGGCGAGAAAGACCGACGAGCGGGCGTCCTTCCACCTCATGTCGTTCGACGGGAAGAACACTCCCATGTCGCCGAGACCCGCGGCCGAAAGCAGCGCATCGCACAGTGCGTGGGCCGCGACATCGCCGTCGCTGTGTCCGAGTGAGCCGCGATCGAACGGGATCTCGATGAGCCCGAGCCACAGCGGCCGGCCCGCGACGAGCCGATGGATGTCATAGCCCTGACCAATGCGCAGCATGCGAGCCCTCCCGGCCTGCGATCCGTGAAACCGGGACGGCCCCGGTTTTTCCTGCACGACGAGCGGCACGACAAAAGCCGGTGCTTTCCAGCCGTTATCGCAAAACCGTCGTTTTGAGGCGCGCGAGAGCATGGTAGCATCCCGCCGTCTGCGACTTCGAGCCTTCCGAAGCCGCGTACGTCGCACGTGACGTCCGAGGATTCCATCCGCACCGCCGATCACGAAGCGGTGCTGGCGAGCTTGCTCGAAGCAGTTGTGGCCTTTGGCCCCGGCGGACAGGTGAACTTCGTTAATCCCGCGGCCGAGTCCCTGCTCAGCCGTTCCGGCCGCACGCTGATCGGCCGCGACCTTTCCAACGTCTTCCGCTCCACACCCTGGATTGCCGAAATGCTGCGCCGGCTTGGCCCCGAGCATCCGGTGGTTCGCGAACAGGGTGAGCTCGTGCTGTCGAACGGCAACGTTCCGGTGCTGGCCGAGGCATCGCTGGTTCCCGAGCGCGAAGCGATCGAGACCGCCGGCACGCTCGTGCTCTACGACCTGACCCGGCGCGGCGAGCTTCAGAATCAGGAAAATCAGCGCCGGCGCGTCGCCGAGCTCGACCGCATGGCCGCCCAGTTCGCCCATGAGATCAACAACCCGCTCTCGGGCATTCGCGGCGCAGCGCAGCTCCTCGGCCGCAAGCTCGCCGAGCGCCACGACCTGGTCGAATACACCGAGCTGATCGTTCGCCAGGTCGATCGCCTGAGCGAGCTCGTCGAAGCCCTGATGGCGCTCGAAGCTCCCGTGCTGCGCAAGCAGCCGGTCAACGTCCATCGCATCATGGACGAGCTCATGCTGCTCGAGCGCAGCTCGGCCGACCAGCGCGGCATCGTGTTCGAAGCCGAGTTCGATCCGAGCCTGCCCGAAGTCAGCGGCGATCCCGCACGGCTCGAGCAGCTGTTCCTGAACATCCTGCGCAATGCGGTCGCGCACTGTCCGCCTTCTCTCGGACGGATCCGCGTCGCTACCAGGATGGACAATTCGTTTTATGTGGACCGTAACTCCGAACGCGTCTCGTTTCTGAGCGTGTCGATTGCCGACAACGGACCGGGTCTGGACGAGGAGGCGCTCGAGAACTGTTTCTCGCCGCTGTTCTCGCGCAGGCCGGGAGGTCACGGCATGGGACTGGCGATCGCGGGGGCGATCGCGATGGCTCACGACGGACGCATTCGCGCAGCAAACGTTCCCGGCGGCGGAGCCATTTTCCATGTCAGCCTTCCGCTGGCCCGCACGCGTGAACCGATCAAAGGAGAACATCCGTGACGACCCTAAGAAAGGGCACCGCGCTCGTCGTCGACGACGAGGCCGATGTACGCAAGGTGATCGGCGACGCGCTGACCGAAACCGGCTGCACCGTGATGACGGCCGGAGACGCCGAAAGCGCGCTCGAGATCCTCGACCAGGGCGGAGTGGATCTCGCATTCGTCGACATCAATCTCGGACGTGCGAGCGGATTCGACATTCTCGATTCCGTGCGCAAGCGCGGAACCAGCACCGACATCGTCGTCATCACCGGCAAGGCCTCGGTCGCCAACGCGATCGAAGCGACCCGTCGCGGCGCGTACGACTACGTGACCAAACCGTTCGACATCGACCACCTGATCTCGCTCGCGCAGCGGATTCTCGACAGCCGCGCCGCCGTGCGCTCGCTGCCGGAGCCCGTCGCGAGCACCGAGCCCGCGGCGAAGGCGGAGATCGTCGGCCAGTCCGCGGCGATGCAGGAGGTCTACAAGATCATTGGCCGCATGGCCTCGAGCCCGACGACGGTGCTCATCCAGGGCGAAAGCGGCACCGGCAAGGAAGTCGTCGCGCGTGCGATCCACGCATATTCGACGCGCGCCGAGGGGCCGTTCGTTGCGGTCAACTGCTCGGCGATTCCCGCGGACCTGCTCGAAAGCGAAATGTTCGGACACGAGCGTGGTGCATTCACCGGTGCGACCGAGCGCCGCATCGGCAAATTCGAACAGGCCAGGAACGGTACGCTGTTTCTCGACGAAGTCAGCGACATGCCGCTCGCGCTTCAGGCCAAGCTTCTGCGCGTGCTGCAGGAACGCGAGTTCTCGCGCGTCGGCGGTCACGAGCTGCTGCCGGCCGAATGCCGCGTGCTCGCGGCAACCAACCGCGGCCTGGAAAGCGAAGTCGAAGCCGGCCGCTTCCGCGAAGACCTGTACTTCCGGCTGAAGGTCGTCGTGATCGACCTGCCGCCGCTTCGCGAGCGCCGCCAGGACATCCCCGACCTCGTCCGCCATTTCCTCGATCGCATCAATGCGCGCGAGCGCTTCAAGGTGAAAGGCGTTTCCGCCGAAGCCATGTCGCTGCTGGTCGAGCAGCACTGGAAGGGCAACGTCCGCGAGCTCGAGAACGTGCTGCTGCGGGCATCGGCGCTCGCGCCCGATCGCGTGCTCGGCGTCTCCGACCTTCCCATCAAGCCGCGCACCAGCGCACCGGTCATGGATTTGTCGGTGCCGCTGACCGACATTCTCAGCGCCAAGATCCGCGAGATGCTGGCTTCGTTCGGCACCGCGGAGCCGCGCGACCTGCATGCGCGCGTGCTCGCGATGGTCGAAAAGCCGTTGTTCGAAGCGGTGCTCGAATCGACCGGCGGCAACCAGCTGAAGGCCGCCGACATCCTCGGGATCAACCGCAACACGCTGCGCAAGAAAATCACCGACTACGGCATCTCGCTGTCGCGCGCACGGACGTGACGGCACCGGCCTTTCGCCTTCCGCGCTTCTATCCGATCGTCAATGTTGCCGATGCAGGCGACGCTGCGATCGAGCGGGCGTACCGCACGGCGGCCCATCTTGCCGGCTGCGGCGTCGCGCTGATGCAGCTTCGCGCCAAGCCGCTTGGCGGCGGCGCGATGACGGCGCTCGCGAAGAGACTGGTTGAAGCGTTCGGTGCCGGCGGCGTAGCGCTCATCGTCAACGATCGCGCCGACGTCGCGGCGGCGTCCGGCGCCGCGGGCGTGCACGTCGGCGACGAGGATCTGCCGGTCGATGCTGCGCGGCGGGTTCTGTCGGCGGCGGGCAGCGCATCGATCGTCGGCTATTCCACGCACAGCGTGGCGGAGGCGATCGCCGCATCTTCCTTCGATGCGGACTACCTCGGCTTCGGACCGGTTTTCGACAGCCCGACAAAAGCCGGCGTGCGCGACGCGCGCGGGCTCGAGCTGCTCGCCGAAGTCTGTCGGATGGCGACGCTTCCCGTGGTTGCGATCGGCGGGATCACGCTGGAGACGGCGCCGCTCTGCTGGAAGGCAGGCGCCGAAAGCGTCGCGGTGATCAGCGATCTCGAACGGGTTGGGGATCTGCGCGCACGCGTCGCCGAGTGGCAGCGGTCCGCGCGCGAATTCTCGCCGGAGTGATCGGCGCGGCACGTGAGCGCACGGTCAAATGTCGGCGCCGCAACCCGTCGCCATCGCCAACATTCCCCGGGGGAATGTTGCAGCAGGGACCCACTACTCGTACCGCCCTCCCCCGTATCCGGCCGGCGACGACGCATCCTCGCGCGTGCTGAAGTTCCGGAACCGCGCGAACGCCTTGTCGAACATCAGCCGCACTGTTCCGGTCGGTCCGTTACGCTGCTTCGCGATGATGATTTCTGCGACACCCGGCTCGGGCGTGTCGGCATTGTACTGCTCGTCGCGGTAAAGGAAGACGATGACGTCGGCGTCCTGCTCGAGTGCGCCCGATTCGCGGAGATCGGCCATGCCGGGGCGCTTGTCGGCGCGCTGCTCGACCTGACGGTTGAGCTGCGAGAGCGCTACGATCGGCACGCTCAGCTCCTTCGCCAGCGCCTTGAGCGACCGGGAGATCGCCGAGATCTCCTGTTCACGGCTGTCCTCACCGGTGCCGCGCATCAGCTGGAGGTAGTCGATGATGATCAGGCCGAGTCCCGCCTGCGCGTCGTGCTTGAGCCGCCGCGCCTTCGCGCGGATCTCGAGCACGGTCTGCGCAGCCGTATCGTCGATGTAGATCGGCGCGCCGCCGAGCTTGCCCGCCGTCAGCGCGATGTTCTTGATGTCGCGATCGTGAAGGTTTCCGGTACGCACGCGCGAGTTGTCGATCTCCGCCTGCGAGCACAGCATGCGCATCACGAGCTGGTCCGAGCTCATTTCCATCGAGAAGATCGCAACACCGACGTTGCTCTCGCCGGCGGCGTATTCGGCGATATTCAGACAGAAGGCGGTCTTCCCCATACTCGGTCTGCCCGCCACGATGATCAGATCCGACGGCTGCAGCCCTGCCGTCTTGTGGTCGAGATCGTAGTATCCGGTCGCAACGCCCGTTACGTCGGACTTGCGCTCGAACAGCATCTCGATGCGCTCGACCGTCGGCCCGATCAGCGTATCGATGCGCCGCAGCGCGGTTCCCGAATGATCGGACGACAGCTCGAAGATCGCCTGCTCGGCCTTGTCGAGAAACTCGCGCGTCGCGCCGCGCGACTCGTACGCACCGGTCAGGATCTCGGATGACGTACGGATCAGCCGGCGCAGGATCGATTTGTCATGGATCAGCCGCGCGTAGTGGTCGACGTTGGCCGCCGTCACGACTTTTTCGGCAAGCTCGACCAGATAGGCCGTGCCGCCCACGCGCTGCAGCTCTCCGGAGTGCTTGAGCGCTTCGGTCACGGTGATCACGTCAGCCGGCCGCGCCTGCGCCTGCAGCGAGCTGATCGCCGCGAAGATGCGGGCATGCCGCTCGGCATAGAAATCGGTGGCGACCACCAGGTCGGCGATGCGGTCGAACGCGTCCGAATCGGTCAGCAGCGCGCCAAGGACGGACTCCTCGGCTTCCTGGCTGTGCGGCGGAACGCGGGTGTAGGCGGCTTTGTTCTCGTCCATGAGCGGGCGATTCTGCGACGAACGCGCGGGCCCGGAAAATGACGCACGCGGTATGATCCCGCGGGACCCCGTGAAGCGTCATCACAAAGCTGTCGATAAACTGTGGACCCGGGCCGCGAACTGACTGACGGCGCTCGCCGTTCGTGCGCGCACAGCGTTGCGCACAGCGAACGCACAGGTGCCGTGCGTTTCTCAGCCCGCGCCGCGAACGGCGCGCGAGAGCCGCTCGATCGCGCCGGGAATCCTCGGGCCGTACCAGGCGAGGTCCTTGCCGTCGATGAGCAGGTAGCGGGCGTCGAGGCCGCCCGCCCGCAGCTCGTCGGCATGGCGCTCTTCGAAGACGAACGGCTCGTCGGGAAGGACGATGAGCTCCGGGGCCGCGGCGAGGACTTCGTCGATCGTGATCTCGAAGAAGTCCGGTCCAGCGCGATCGCCGAAGACATTCCGACATCCCGATCGCTCGAGCATGTCGCCAATGTAGGTCGCGCGGCGAAACGTCATCCACGGTTTGCGCCAGATCGGGCAGAACGTCGCGACGCCCTGGCCTCCGCTGCCGGCGTGCGCGGCAGCGATCGAATCCCGGCATCGCTGGGCAAGCTCGGCGCCGCGGGCAGTCGCACCGCACGCTGCTCCGAGCTCTTCGAGCATGTCGGCCGCGTCGGCGACCGTGCACGGATGCGTAACGTGCAGCCGGATCCCGGCCGCCTCGATCGCGCGGCAATCCTCGAGACGGTTTTCTTCCTTGTTGACGATGACGAGGTCGGGCCGCAGCTCGATGATGCGAGCCACGTCGGGATTCTTGGTGCCGCCGACGGCTTCGATCTTTTCGACGACGTCCGGCGGCTCGGTGCACCAGCGCGTGCGGCCGACAATCGCATCGGCAAGGCCGAAGTCGATCAGTGTCTCCGTCAGGCTCGGCACGAGCGAAACGATCCGCATGATGCACCAGAGATCCGGCGACAGGATCGTTGCCGGAGAAGAGGATCGAAAAAAGGGGACAGGCTTTCTGTTTTCGACGATCGCGAAAACACTACATTTTTTTAAATGTACCTGTCCCCTTTTTTGTTTTCAGGCTGCGCGCTCGACGACCATCGAGATGCCCTGCCCTCCGCCGATGCAGAGCGACGCAAGGCCGAGCGACACGTTGCGCTTCTTCATCGCGTGCAGCAGCGTCACGAGGACGCGCGCGCCGCTGGCACCGATCGGATGACCGAGCGCGACCGCGCCGCCGTTGACGTTGACCTTGGCGGCTTCGATGCCGAGCTCGGCGAGTACGCCGAGCGACTGCGCGGCGAACGCCTCGTTGAGCTCCCACAGGCCGATGTCGTTCTTCTTGATGCCGGTTCGCTTGAGCACTTTCTCCGACGCAGGCCACGGGCCCATGCCCATGATCGCCGGGTCGACGCCGGCAGCAGCCGCGCCGAGGATGTACGCGATCGGCGTCAGCTTCTCGGCCTTGGCGCGCGCCTCCGACATGACGACGAGCGCAGCTGCGCCGTCGTTGATTCCGGACGCGTTGCCGGCGGTGACGCTGCCGTCTTTCTTGAACGCCGGGCGTAGCTTCGAGAGCGTCTCCTCGGTGGTGTTGCCGCGAACGTATTCGTCCTTGGTCACGCGGATCGGGTCGCCTTTCTTCTGCGGAATCTCGACGGCGAAGATCTCTTCGTCGAACGCGCCGCTGGCCTGCGCGGCCGCAGCCTTCTGCTGGCTCGCTGCGGAGAACGCATCCTGCGCCTCGCGCGTGATGCCGTACTTGGCGGCGATGTTCTCTGCAGTGATTCCCATGTGCGTGAACGTGATCGGGCACGTAAGCCCGTCGGCGATCATCGAATCGATGATCTGCTCGTGGCCCATGCGGTAGCCGGTGCGCGCCTTGGCGAGAAGGTACGGCGCGAGCGTCATGTTCTCCATGCCGCCGGCGATGACGCACTCGGCCTCGCCCGTCAGGATCGACTGGGCGGCCAGCGCGACGGCCTTGAGGCCGGAGCCGCAGGCCTTGTTCACGCCGAAGCTCGGAACTTCCTTCGGGACTCCGCCCTTGAGGGCTGCGACGCGCGCGGCGTTCAGTCCGAGGTTCGCGGCAAGAACGTTGCCGAGGATCACTTCGTCAACCGACGCGGGGTCGATCCCGGCGCGGCTGATCGCTTCGGCGATCGCAAGGCCACCGAGCTCCGGTGCCGGCTTGTCCGCAAATGCTCCCTGGAAGCTTCCGATGGCGGTGCGGGTTGCGCTGACGATGACTGCTCTGCTGCTCACGACTTGGTCCTCCTGCTTTCTGCCGTGCGGCTCGCTCACGATGCCGCCGGCGCCCGGAAGCACGGTGATCGCGCTTCCAACGTTCTGCATCCGCGCGTCAGGCGCGGGCGTCGATGTTCGTACGAATCCAGTCGACGATGTCCTTGGTGCTCGCTCCGGGCGTGAAGATTTCCTTGATCCCGAGCGACTTGAGCTCGGCGATGTCCTCCTCCGGCACGATGCCGCCGCCGAAGATCGGAATGTCGCCCACGCCCTTTTCCTTCATCAACGTAAGAATGCGCGGGAACAATGTCATGTGCGCGCCCGAAAGAATGGACAGGCCCACGCAGTCGACGTCTTCCTGGACGGCGGTCTCGGCGATCATCTCCGGCGTCTGGTGGAGACCCGTATAGATGACCTCGAAGCCGGCATCGCGCAGCGCGCGCGCGATGATCTTCGCGCCGCGGTCGTGGCCGTCGAGGCCGGGTTTTGCCACCAGAATTCTCAGAACCTTGTCGGACACAATCGTTTTCCTTTGTCGGCTGTCGCCCGGTCGCCGCCGGTTGCGATGCCGCGTTCAACTGTCGTCGTCATGCCGGCCGCGCAGTCGGCCGGCGCATTCTCAAACCGTCGCGGGATCCTGGTAGATGCCGAAGACTTCGCGATAGACGTCCGAAATCTCGCCGACGGTCACGCCTTCGCGCACGGCTTCGATGACCGGCGGCATCAGGTTGCGGTCCTCGCGCGCCGCGCTGCGCACGGCTTCGATGCGCTCGGCGACTTTCTTCGCATTGCGGCCCGCCTTGAAGGCCGAGACTTTCTCGCGCTGCTCCTTCTCGAGGCCGCGGTCGATGCGCAGGATCTCGAGCGCCTTGCCGTCTTCCATCGTGTAGCCGTTGACGCCGACGGTGATGTACTCGTTTTCGTCGATCGACTGCTGGAATGCGTATGCGGCGTCGGCGATCTCGGCCTGCGGATAGCCGATCTCGATCGCGCGCACGATGCCGCCGAGATCGTCGATGCGGCGGATGTACTCCTCGGCCTCGCGCTCCATGCGGTCGGTGAGCGCTTCGATCGCATAGCTGCCGCCGAGCGGGTCGACGGTGTTCACGATGCCGCTTTCCTCGGCGAGGATCTGCTGCGTGCGCAGCGCGACGGTGACCGCCTCTTCCGACGGAAGCGCGAGCGTTTCGTCGAGCGAATTGGTGTGCAGCGACTGCACTCCGGCCAGAACCGCGGCCAGCGCCTGCACGGTGACGCGAACGACGTTGTTGAGCGGCTGCTGCGCGGTCAGCGAAACTCCCGACGTCTGCGCGTGCGTGCGCATCAGGCAGGCGCGGTCGGTCTTGGCGCCGAAGCGCTCGCGCATGATGCGCGCCCACAGGCGCCGCGCCGCGCGGATCTTGGCGATCTCTTCGAGGAAGTCGTTGTGGATGTTGAAGAAGAACGACAGGCGCGGTCCGAAGTCGTCCGGGTCAAGCCCGCGCTTGACGGCCGCGTCGACGTAACCGATCCCGTCGGCGAGCGTGAACGCGAGCTCCTGGACCGCCGTCGAGCCGGCTTCGCGGATATGGTAGCCGCTGATCGATACCGGATGCCACTTCGGCGCTTCCTTCATGCAGAACTCGATCATGTCGGTCACGATCCGCAGCGACGGCTCGGGCGGACTGATCCATTCCTTCTGCGCGATGAACTCCTTGAACATGTCGTTCTGGATGGTGCCGCCGAGGTTCTTCCACGAGCACCCTTGGCGCTCGCCGACCACGAGGTACATCGCAAGCAGCACCGAGGCCGAGCAGTTGACCGTCATCGAGGTCGTCACCTCGTCGAGACGGATCCCGTCGAACAGCACCAGCATGTCTTCGATCGTCGAGACGGCGACGCCTTCGCGACCGACTTCGCCCTCGGCGCGGGCGTGGTCGGCGTCGTAGCCCATCAGCGTCGGCATATCGAAAGCGGTCGAAAGGCCGGCGGCTCCGTGGGCGAGCAGGTACTTGAAGCGCTCGTTGGTGTCGGCGGCGCTGCCGAAGCCCGCGAACTGGCGCATCGTCCACGGCTTGGTCCGGTACATCGTCGGGTAGACGCCGCGCGTGAACGGATAACGGCCGGGCTCCCCGACCTCGCCCGCGGCGTCGCCGGCGCGGTAGCACTCCTCGAGCTCCATGCCGGAGATCGTCGAGTGCTTTGGCCGAACCTGCCGTGGTTCGATCGTGCGTGCCGTGTTCGAATCGCGCATGGCTGTCTCCAACAAGATACCGGCAACATACCCCGGAATACCGGGGCGCAAGCCTGAAAGGACGCGGGAGCATAGCCGGGGAAAATCTTGAGGACAATCGAGGCGATGGGGGTGATTGTGCTAGACGCTCGATGATGACGACGCATCGCCCGGCCGGCCGGACCCTTGCACCGGGACTTGTGCGCGCGGCCATCATTTCGATCGCCGCGCTCGGCGTGCTGCTTCGTCTGCGCCAGTACCTGTTCAATCGCTCGCTCTGGTACGACGAGGCCCTGCTTGCCGAGCATGTCGCCGAGTCCGGCTTCGCGCAGCTTCTCGACGCCATCAACGGCGCGCCGTTCGCGTTCCTCGCAGCCGCCAGGGCCCTGATCCTCGCGCTCGGCCGCCACGACTGGGCGCTGAGGCTCGTTCCGCTGGTCGCCGGCCTGCTGACGCTCGAGCTCGCCAGGCGACTCGCCGACAGGGCGTTTCGCCACGCGCCGGCCCGCCTTCTGTTTCTCGCGCTGTGCGCCTTCGCAGCGCCGCTCGTCTTCTATGCGTCCGAGTTCAAACCCTACGCAGTCGATGTCTGCGTCGCGCTGCTCGTCTATCTGCTCGGCGCCGGGTTCGTCGTCCGCGACCCCGACCGGCACTCGGTGGTCATGCTTGCGCTCGCCGGAGCGGCCGCGGTGTGGCTGTCGTGGGCGAGCGTCTTCGTACTTGCGGCTGTAGGCTTGACGCTGTGGGTCGAGGCCGTCTTTGCACGCGACCGCCGGGCGATGCTGGTGCTGGCCGCAATCGGCGTCGCATGGATCGCGAGCTTCGGCGCAAGTTATGTCGCGTCACTGTCGACACTTACCGGCAATTCGTTTCTCGACTCGTACTGGACGTCGGCCTACGCACCGTCGCCGCTCGTAAACCCCGGGTGGTACCGCGACAGCGCGCTCGGCCTCGTGCGCCTTGCGTTCGAATCCGCCGGACCGATCGGCATGAATCCGAATCCGTCGTGGTGGTCCGCGGCCAACGTTGCAATCGCCGCGCTCGCCGCAGCCGGGTTCGCGTGCCTGCTGAAAAGCTCGCCGCGGCTGTTCGCGTTCGCGCTGGTGTCGATCGCGGCAACCGTGCTCGCGTCCGGTTTGCATGCGTACCCGTTCAGCGGCCGGCTGATCCTGTTTCTGGTTCCGGCAGTCTTCCTTGCGCTTTCGGCGCTGGTCGATTCGCTGGCGTCCCTGCGCCCTCCGCTCGGCTTTGTCGCGATCGCCGTCGCGCTTGCGCTCACCGGCGCGGAGCTTCGCGAAGCTCTGCCGGTCGCATGGAAACCGTTCGACTGGTTCGACATCAAGGGCGCGCTCGAATTCGTGCGGGCGAAGCGCGTCGATGGCGATCGTGTGGCCATCAGCGTCTGGAGCCGCTACGCGTGGAGCTTTTATGCTCCGGAGTTCGGTCTTGACGGGCTTCCGATCGTGATCCGGATACCGTCCGAGCAAGGCGCAGGAGCGTTCCTGCGCGAAGCACAGGAGCAGGGGATCCACGGGCGAGTGTGGATCGTCTTCAGCCATCGCTTCAACGAACGCTTTCGCTTCTTCTCGGTCGTCGACACGAAGGCGAAGCGCCTCGCGTCGTGGGAAGGAGTCGGCGCCGGCGCCTACCTCGTCGACCTTCCATAGAAATCGGGGACAGACACTGTTTTCACGAAATCGGGGACAGACACCGATTGCGTCGCGCGCAATCGGTGTCTGTCCCCGATTTTTCGCGCGTCAGTATTCGGGCTTGTAGTCGAACTTGTGGATGGTCGTCAGGTAGCGAACCGTTCGCGATTGCGAGCGCATCACCACCGAGTGGCTGACCGCGCCGCCCTTGAAGAACTTGACGCCCTCGAGGAACGTTCCGTCGGTTACGCCGGTTGCCGCAAGCAGCACATGGCCGCGCACCATCTCGTCGACGCCGAGCTTGCGCGACGGGTCCTTGATGCCGATCTCGTAGAGCTCGTCGCGGTCGGCCGCACTGCGCGGCACGAAGCGGCACTGCATGAATCCGCCGAGGCCTTTGAGAGCCGCCGCGCTCAGCACGCCCTGCGTGGCGCCACCGGCACCGAGAAGCATGTCGACCCCGGCGTCTTCCTTTGCGGTCGCCATCGCAGCGGCCACGTCGCCGTGCGGAATCAGCCGCACGCGGGCTCCGGCCTCGCGCACCTGCTCGATCAGCGTATCGTGCCGCGGCCGGTCGAGGATGACGACGGTGAGGTCCTCGACGTAGCAGCTTCGGGCTTCGGCGAGCCGCTTCAGGTTCTCTAGCGGAGAGCGGTCGAGATCGACGACGCCGTGCCCGTCGGGGCCGGTCGCGATCTTGTCCATGTACGTTCCGGCCGGGCAGCGAAGAATGCAGCCCGGATCGGCGAGCGCCATGATCGACATCGCGTTGGGGCCGCCGAGTGCGCAGCTCACCCCGCCTTCGAGCGGGTCGACGGCAACGTCGACTTCGGCGCCGGACGTGCCGAGACGGCTTCCGCACGATAGCGGATCTGCACCGCTTCCGTCCGGATCGCCAAGGACGATCTCGCCCTGGAACGCTCCGATCGACGAGAACGCGTGGTGGATGGCCTGCGCCGCGATGCGCTCGGGCGCCATCTCGTCGCCGCGCCCGTTCTCGCGCGCAGCCGCGAGCGCAGCAGCTTCGGTTACACGGACGAGCTCGAGTGCAAGGTTTCTTTCCATCTGGCCGCCGGGCGGACGCCGATCAGATTCCCATCGCTTCGAGCACCGTATCGATGTCGGCGCGCACACGCAGCGGCTCCGGACACGACTTGATGGCGTTGTGGGGATCCTTGAGGCCGTGGCCCGTAAGCGTGCAGACTATCACAGCGCCCGGCTCGATGCGTCCACTGTCGGCGAGCTTCTTGAGCCCGGCGATCGATGCGGCCGAGGCCGGCTCGGCAAAGACGCCCTCGCTCGAAGCGAGCAGCTTGTACGCGTGCATGATCTCGTCGTCGGTCACCGCCTCGATCACCCCGCCCGACTCATTGCGGGCGGCCTCGGCGCGTTTCCAGCTGACGGGGTTCCCGATCCGGATGGCCGTCGCGATGGTTTCCGGCTCGGCGACCGGATGTCCGAGCACGATCGGCGCCGAGCCGGCCGCCTGGAAGCCCATCATCTTCGGCCGCGACGTGACCACGGCGTCGTGGAAGTACTCGCTGTAGCCCATCCAGTAGGCGGTGATGTTGCCGGCATTGCCGACCGGAAGGATGTGGTAGTCGGGTGCCCGCCCGAGCGTGTCGCAGATTTCGAACGCCGCGGTCTTCTGGCCCTGCAGCCGGTGCGGGTTGATCGAATTGACGACGGTGACCCGCCGGCGCTCGGCAACGCCCGAAACCATCCGGTATGCGTCGTCGAAATTGCCTTGTATGGCGAGGACTTTTGCGCCGTGTATCACCGCCTGGCTGAGCTTTCCCATGGCGATGTTGCCGTCGGGAATGATCACGAAGCAGTCGAGGCCCGCGCGTGCGGCGTAGGCTGCTGCCGAGGCCGAGGTGTTGCCGGTCGACGCACAGATGACCGCGGTCGCGCCCTCGGCCACGGCCATCGTGATGGCCATCGTCATGCCCCTGTCCTTGAACGAACAGGTCGGGTTCAGACCCTCGTATTTGACGTAGACGCGGGCGGAGAGACCGAGCTTCTCGGCGAGCCGCGGGACCTCGATCAACGGGGTGTTGCCCTCGTGCAGCGTGACGGGCTCGACGTCCTCGATCGGCAGTCGGTCGCGGTAATACTCGATCAGTCCGGGCCAGCTCATCGTCGTTTTCTTGAGTCCGTCAGAGGGTCGAAATCGTTGATAAAGACAGCGCCGGCCGCCGGTGCGCGTCATCGCGAACCCGGCCAGAGGCCCCGATCGCGTACGGCCAGCGCCTCTTCTACTGGCTCGGTGGTTTCGCTCAAGTCGTACGCCTGCGCACTCGCCACCACGCGGTCTGGAACCGCGGAGACGCCGCGCACGCAGGTCGGGCCGGCTATTCTCCGAGCGTCTCCTCGACGCGGATCACGACCGGCTTGCCGCGAACCTCGTCGATCTTTGCGATCCGCGCCAGCGCTTTGGAGAGCGCCCCCTCCTTCGTGCGATGGAGCCGCATCACGACCGGTACAACCCCTTTGCTCGGCTTCTCGTGCTGCGCGACGGTCGCGATGCTGACGCCCGCCCTGGCGAGGATCGTCGTGATCTTGGCAAGCGCGCCCGGCTTGTCGCTGAGCTGCAGCCGCATGTAGTGCTCGTGCTCGGTGCCGGCCATGTCGATGATGCGCGCTTTGGTGAGCGTGGACGCTGGCAGGCCGTACGGCGGCACCAGCGGCGGCCGGCCCGCGATCAGCGCGCGGCCCGCATCGATGATGTCGGCTACGACCGCAGTTGCCGTCGGCATCATGCCGGCGCCGCGGCCGTAGTAGATGGACGTGCCGAGCGCACTGCCGCGAAGACAGACCGCGTTGAACGGTCCGTCCACTTTCGCGAGCAGATGATTGTTGGGAACCATCGCCGGATGCACGCGCGCTTCGACTCCGGTCGGAGTTTCGCGCGCCACGGCGAGCAGCTTGATCGTGTAACCGAAGTCGCGGGCGTAGGCCATGTCGACGCCGCTGACGCTGCGGATGCCCTCGACGTGCACGGCCTTCGGATCGACGAGCTTTCCGAATGCGAGCGCGGCCAGGATCACGAGCTTGTGCAGCGAGTCGAGACCGTCGACGTCGTAGCTCGGGTCGGCTTCGGCAAGGCCCATCTTCTGCGCGCGCGCGAGCACATCGGCGAATTCGCCGTTGCCCGCGGCCATCTCGGTCAGGATGAAGTTGCAGGTGCCGTTGACGATGCCGTAGACCTCGAGGTTGCGGTCGCCGGCGAGCGATTCGCGAAGTGCGCGAATGATCGGGATGCCGCCGCCGACGCTCGCTTCGAAACCTAGCGCGATGCCGGCCTTCTCGGCCGCACCGGCAAGCTCGACGCCGTGCGCGGAGAGCACCGCCTTGTTGGCCGTCACGACCGGTTTTCCGGCCTTGAGGGCTTCCAGCTGAAACGTGCGCGCCGGCTCGAGACCGCCGATCAGCTCGACGACGACATCCACGGACGGATCCGCGATGAGCTCGCGCGCGCTGGTCGTCAGAACATCCTTCGGAACCTTGATGCCGCGATCGGTCTTGATGTCGAGGTCCGCGATGCGCGCAAGGCGAAGCGGCACGCCGAGCCGCGTGCGAATCCCGGCCGCATGCTCGCGCAGCACCCGCACCACCCCGGTCCCGATCGTCCCGAAACCAATGAGCCCAACCCCGATGTCTTTCTTCGCCACGTCCGATCCTTGAAATCGCTGCATTTTTTAAAAGGGACCAGGTACATTTTTCGCGGATCGGCGCTCCGCGCTTGAAGGGATTTTGTGACGCCGTTCTAGCCGGGATGGCGTCCGGCTTCCATCAGGCGGGGCGACGCTCGTCTTGCGCGATGGTCCGTTTTCCGGCCGGTTCCGCTGCCGCCGCCGCGAACAGCCGATCGGCGCGGTACGACGATCGCACGAGCGGACCGGCTGCGACCTCGCGAAAGCCAAGCGCGCGGGCGATCGCCGCCAGCTCGTCGAACTCGGCCGGCTCGTAATAGCGCGAGACAGGGCGCTGCTCGCGCGTCGGCCGCAGATACTGGCCGATCGTCACGAGCTCGCAGCCGACGCCGCGCAGGTCCGTAAGCGTCTCGACGAGGTCCTCGCGCGTTTCGCCGAAACCGACCATCACGCCGGACTTGACGACGCCATGGCCGTCGCGTTCGGAGATCTCTCTTGCGAGGCCGAGCACTTCGAGCGAGCGTTCGTAGCGCGCGCGGCCGCGCACTTCGGGCGTCAGGCGCCGGACCGTTTCGATGTTGTGGCCGAAAACTTCCGGGCGCGCGGCCATCACTGTTTCGACGAGCTCGGCGCGCCCGTTGAAGTCGGCGGTCAGCACTTCGACTTCGACTCCGTCGATCCGCCCCTTGATCGCTTCGACCGTGCGCGCGAAGTGCCCCGCGCCTTCGTCGTCGAGATCGTCGCGCGCAACCTGCGTGAGCACCACGTATTTCAGTCCGAGCGCAGCGGCGGTGTCGGCGACGCGCTTCGGCTCCTCGGGATCGGGAGCTGCACCGCGGCCCGTCTTCACCGAGCAGAACGAGCAGCGGCGCGTGCAGTTCTCACCGAGGATCATGAACGTGGCCGTGCCCGCCGAGAAGCACTCGCCGATGTTCGGACAGCGGGCCTGTTCGCAGACGGTGACGAGCTTGCCGGCGCGCAGGCGGCGCTTGAGGTCGTCGGTGGCGCCGAGGCGGCGGGTTTCGCCGAGGACCCAGGACGGCAGCCGTTGCGATGTCGAGCTCACGCAACGCTTATAGAAGCGGGCTCCGCGGCAGCAAAACAGCAACGGGTACGGTTTTACCGAAAGCCCGGCGCGGCCTGTGCATAGAGGACGGCGTGGAGCCGACAGCGGGCCGTGACGATCACCGGGCCCCGCCTTTCGCGAGATACTGGCCGTCGAGGTTCCTGCTGGTGCCGTCCGCGTCGAACTGCGTATCGAAGCATGCGCCGCTACTCACCTGAAGCTGCGCGCGCAGCATCGACGGCAGCGCGGCGTGCGGAAGCCCGAAAGCGCTCGCCGCCAGACCAGCGCCCTTTCCCGCCACGGAAATCATCGCTTGGCCATCGTCGCCCGTACGCATCGAGATTGCCGTGATCCCGTCCGCGTTCCCGACCGTGTCCTTGTACGAAACTTTTTCGCCGTCACTGTTCCAGCAAGGCGGCTCGAGACAGCTTCCCGCGGGTGGAACGACTGCCTGGAACAGTCTCGACGGCGGATCGGTCGAGACGTCGAAGATGCACAGCGCGATCTCGCTTGTCGTCGCCGGATCGCCAAAATCGAGAATATTGGTGGCCTCGCCGTTCTTCCATTGCCAGCGCAGCTTGTCCTTGTCGTCGGGCGATTTGTCGGAGATCTGCAGCTTGCTGCTGGAGGACCTCATGGATGCGTGACAGTCGGTTCTCGGACCGACCACGCAGCCCTCGCCGGCGCTGTACACGAAACAAGCGGGACATGCGTAACCACCACTCTGGCAGATCTCGTCGTGGCAAATCTCGTCCGTGGTGGAATCGTCACCGTCGTCGCAGTTGAAGCCGTCCGGAAGCCCCGTGCAGTCGCTGAGGTCGCATCCGCTGACATCGCAACGGGCGCCTTGCTCGCTGGACGAAAAACTTACGCACCCGTGCGGCGGCGACGAGTAGCTGTGTCCGCTGCCCGAGAACGTAAGATTGTCGAGCGCGGCGGTGCCGGTGAAGTCGGAAGATATCGCACAGAAACCCTGACGTACCGTCTTCACCAGATTGATCGTCCCAGTGGCGGTATCGATGGTGCCTACCCTCGATGGAACCTCCCCCGGATCCTGGCTCGTGCCGAACTCCTCGACGACGCCCATGCGCTGAATGAAACGCAGCTGGGAGACATGGTGAAACCCGAAGTCCGGGAGATCGACGCTGTCGCGCCAGATCCCGGTCAGATTGACGCAGGACGGTGTGGCACATCCGCCTCCGCAGATGCCGGCGCTGCAGGTCTCGCCCTGCGTGCAGTCGTTGCGATCGTCGCAAGACGCCGCATCGGCCGACGGCGTGCACACCGACGGCTCGCCGGCACATGCAAAACACGGCTCGATCCGGCATTCGGAGTCGCAGCCGTCGCCATCTTCGGCGTCCCCGTCGAAACACTCGCAGCGCGTGAAATAGCGATGCGTGACGGTGAACCCGATTCCGCTTTGGCCATCCAGCACATCTCCCGCACCGACCGCAGCGAGTGCGAGGTTATACGAAGACGAAGTGGTGGATGTGGCCGAAAGAAACGTCCCGTCGAACGTTCCTTCGAAGTCGACGGTCGTGCTGTTTTCGGTCCAGATGACCGAGATCGCCGTCCCGCTCTGAACGATGTCGGCAAAGATTCCCGGCGTCGCCGAAGCAACGTGCCAGTGACCGGTGAGATCCGTCGCGCCAGCAGCACTGGCCGCAGCGAGCACCAGCGCCGGAACAATGGGCCAATGACGACGGAGACGAAGGGCGTGGCCGAGGGACCTCGGGAGCGACATCAACCGGTAGTACCACCCTTCGCTCCGCAGAGTCCATGACGAATGACGGGATGTGTGTGCCGGGCGACACACTCTGCCTTGCTCGCCGCCCTAGCCGACTTCGGCCAGATCAAGCAGCCCCGACCAGCGCGCGCGCAGCACGCGGCGCAACTCTTTCGACTCCGGCGTCTCGAGCTTCGGATCGTGCGCGAGCCACGCCAGTGCCTCGATGCGTGCGAGCGCGAGCAGCTCGCCGTCGCGCACGAGATTTGCCGCGCGAAGCGCCGGCGTCCCTGACTGCCGCGTGCCCAGATACTCGCCCGGCCCGCGCAGCTTGAGATCCGCCTCGGCAATCGCAAAGCCGTCACCGGTCGCTTCCATTACCGACAGCCTCTCGAACGACTCGCGGCTCTGCCCGACGTCGGCCACCAGGCAGCAGAACGATTCCTGCGACCCGCGCCCTACCCGCCCGCGAAGCTGATGAAGCTGCGCGAGCCCGAAGCGCTCGGCATGCTCGATCACCATGATCGTCGCATTCGGCACGTCGATGCCGACTTCGATGACGGTCGTTGCAACCAGCACGTGAAGCTCCCCGGCCTTGAAGCGCCGCATGACGGCGTCCTTCTCGCTCGGCTTCATGCGCCCGTGCAGCAGCCCGACGCGAAACTCGCGGAACGGCCCCTGCTGCAGCTGCTCGGCCATGCTCGTGGCATCGGCCAGATCCATCGTCTCGGATTCTTCGACGAGCGGATAGACCACGTAACACTGGCGGCCTTCGCGCATCGCCGCCGCCATGCGCGCATACAGCCGAGGACGGGCGGTCGTGCGCATCACGCGCGTCTGCACCGGCTGCCGTCCGGGCGGGAGCTCGTCGAGCACGCTGACGTCGAGATCTCCGTAGAGCGTAAGCGACAATGTGCGCGGAATCGGCGTGGCGGAAAGCAGCAGCGTGTCCGCACGAACGCCCTTGCGACCGTCCGCACCGACCGCCGACGTCTGGATGGCCTGGCGCTGCGCAACGCCGAAGCGATGCTGCTCGTCGACGATCGCGAGCCCGAGGCGCGCGAACGACGTGGACTCCTGGATCAGCGCATGTGTGCCGATGACCAGGTCGGTGTGTCCCGACGCGACCGCCTCGCGGATCTCACGCGCCGCCGCGGCCTTGAGGCCTCCGGTCAGCAGGCGGATGTCGATCTTCTCCGCATCGGCCCACGCGCGCATCGTCGCGAAATGCTGCTCGGCCAGAAGCTCGGTCGGTGCCATCACGGCCACCTGATAGCCGGCAGCAATGGCCTGGATTGCCGCCGCGAACGCGACCACCGTCTTGCCGCTGCCGACGTCACCCTGAACCAGCCGGCTCATCGGCTCGGGCCGCGCCATGTCGGCGGCAATTTCGTGCGTCACCTTCTTCTGTGCGCGCGTGGCTTCGAACGGAAGGCTCGAAAAGTAACGCCGCAGGCGATCGTCCGCGCGCGGGATGACGAGGCCCGGCTGATGCCGGCGCTCGGACTTGCGCAGCGACATGCCGACCTGAAGCGAGAACAGCTCCTCGAAGATGAGGCTGCGATGCGCCGGCGTGACGGAAGCGGCGAGCGCATCCACGTCCGCATCGGCCGGCGGCTCGTGCACGTAGCGGAGCGCATCGGCGACCGGCATCAGGCGAAGCCGCGAGCGCACAGCCTTCGGCACGGCGCTCTCGACGAACGGCGCGTACTTGGCGCTGACCTGCATGATGATCCGCCGCATCGCCGCGACCGGAATGTCGCCGGGCTTCTGATAGACCGAAAGAATCCGCGCGACGCCGGCCGGAATCTCGCCGGCGCTCGCCCCGCCGTCGCCCGCGTCGAGCTTCTCGATTTCGGGATGCACGATCTGAAGCCCGCCACGCGGCGCCGGCTCGACGCGCCCATGCACGAGCCACAGCGCTCCGCCTTTCAGCTTGTCGCGAAAGTACGCGGCCTGCTGGAACCACAACAGCTCGGCCCATCCGCTGTCGTCGGTCAGCAATGCATGAAGGATCGATCCGCGGCGGCCGGGACGCCGGTGCTCGCGTACCGCAGTGATTTTTCCGACCAGCGTCGCGTCGCCGCCGACTGCGGCCTCGCGAAGCGTGACGATCCTGCGGCGATCCTCGTAGCGGAACGGCAGATGGAACAGCAGGTCCTCGAACGTGCGAAGGCCGGCCTTCTCGAGCATCTCTCCGCGCTTCGGACCGACGCCTTTGAGAAACTGGACAGAGTCTTCGAGCGCCACGTTCGTTCCTGCCTGACAGGCGGTGTAGCTGAGTCGCAGCCGGGAAGTCGAACGAGGTGGGACGGCGCTATGCCGGTGTCTGCACGGTTCGGCCGGCCTTGCCGGCGACCGGTTCGTCCTTTGCGCCGAGCGAATCCAGGATCGAGTCGAACAGCGACGGAACGCGGCAGAGCGCAGGCATCATCAGGTGGCGAAGCGGTGACCGCCGAAGCGCGAGCAGCGCGGTCGTGCTCCACCAGTAACGGCGCACGAGCCGGCGCCACGACGCTTCGTACGCCGGCACCTGACCATGAGTGATTGCATCGACGGCCGCGACCGCGGCGACGAAACCGAGCCGCAGCCCTTCGCCGGTGATCGGGTCGAGATAGCCCGCTGCGTCTCCGGCGAGAAGCACGCGTCCGTCGACGACGCGCTTCGCGCGCTGCTCGAACGGACCGGCACCACGCACGGTCGAACATGGAGAGGCTCCGGCAAGACGACCGGCAAGCTCGGGAAGACGGACGAGCAGGTCGTCCATCGCCGGCGCGCCGATGGCGAGTGAGCGCTCGTCGAACAGCATCGCGACGCCGACTTCGTCGTCGGCCACCGGCGTGACGTAGGCTTCGCCGAGCTCCTGCCAGTGGACCTCGACGAATTCGCTCCATGGCTGCACGCGAAAATGCTGCCGCAGGCCGTAGCGTTTCGTGCGATGACGCGGCGGATCCTCGAGCTCGAGGCGCCGGCGGATGCCGGAGCGGAGCCCGTCGCACGCAAGAACGTAGCGCGTGCGCATTCCGTCGACGCTAACGCTATCGTCGTTCTGCTCGATCTGCTGCACGCGGTGCGCGATCACCGGGATCGCGAGCTGCCGCATGCGTTCGGTGAGTGCACGGTGAAGCTCGGTTCTTCGCACTCCCCAGCCGGGACCGTCCGAGAACTTTCCTTCGGCCCGCGAAGCGCCTTCGACGTAGCGAATGCCAAGGAACGGGTACTTGCGCTCGATGCGTACGCCGGCGCGCTCGAGCGCACAGACTGCCGCCGGCATCAGGCCTTCGCCGCACGCCTTGTCGAGAACTCCGGGCCGCGCTTCGAGCACGGCCACGTCGAGTCCGGCCTGCGCGGCTTCGATCGCCGCATAAAGACCAACCGGGCCTCCGCCGGCGACCAGCAGGTCACGGCCCGGCGTCATGCCGAGCCGCCGCCGGCGCCTGCGCGGCTTCGAAGGTATCCCGCAGCGCTGCGCAGCATCGCCGACGCAATCGTCCGCAGTCCGACGGCGTCGGGTGGATCGAGCGATCCCTCTTTCCACAGCCGGAGCGTTTCGCTGCGGCGGATCTTTCCGGACGACGTGCGCGGCAACGTTCCGGGAGCGAGCACGACGACATCGTCGGGCGCGACACCACAGGCGGCGAGCACGGCTTCACGGCACTCGGCTTCCAGCTCCTCGTGCGGCTCACGGGCCTCGACGAACAGCACGAGCGTCTCGCCGTCCGCATGCAGATCGGCGACTGCTGCCGCACAGCCGGTCCGCACGCCGGAAACCGCATCGACGGCACGCTCGAGATCCTGCGGCGCGTGATTCTGTCCGCGCAGCACCAGCATGTCTTTTGCCCGGCCGGTTACGTAAAGCTCGCCGCCGTCGAGAAAACCGAGATCGCCGGTGTCGAGCCATCCGGCGCAAATCGGCGCATCGCTGCGCCCGTAGTATCCCTTCATCACCGACGGTCCGCGCACGTGAATGCGGCCGACACGCCGCTCGCCGAGAACCTCGCCGCCGTCGCTGCGAATCTCGAGGGCAAAGCCGGGAAGCGGCGCGCCGCAGCTTACCCATTCGCTGACGCCGGAGCCCGGCTCGTCGGTCGCGCCGCAAGCCGGCTCTTTCGTCGCGTTCGAATCGCGCGCGCCTAGCGGTCTGGCGATGCCGCGGCCAAGCAGCCGCGCATCCAGACGAAGGCTCTTCCAGCCTGTCCCCGGCCTGGTAAACGTGACTGCAAGTGTCGCTTCGGAAAGCCCGTAGACGGGCATCATCGCATCGTTGCGGAAACCCCAGCGCGCGAACCGCTCCTCGAAGCGGCGGATGGTCCGCGCCGACAACGGCTCGGCGCCGTTCATCGCAAGGCGCCAGCACGACAGGTCGCAGCCGTCCATCTCGTCGTCGCGGATGCGATCGACACACAAGCTGTACGCAAAATTGGGAGCCGGTGAAGTCGTCGCGCGATACCGGGAGATTGCCCGGAGCCAGACCGACGGACGCGCAAGGAACAACTCGGGTGGAATCAGCGTGAGCGGCCCCGGCCCGAGCAGCGCCGGCAGCAGGCAGCCGACGAGACCCATGTCGTGATAGAGCGGCAGCCAGCTCACACCGGACGGCACCAGCTCTTCGAACGGACGCGACGCCGCAAACACCGACGCCGTGATGCGCTCGGCGTTGGCGAGCATCTGCGCATGGGTGAGCGCGACCGGCTTCGGATCGGTCGTCGTTCCCGAAGAAAACTGGATCATCGCGATCTCGTCCGCGGCCGACGGCATCGCGTCGCACGGCGAGCCGCTGCGGAGCCCCTTCACGTCGCGGAATCCGAGCCGCGGCCGGTACTGCACGATGGTCTCGCCGAGCACGCGGCCGATCCGCGAATCGGTGTAGAGAGCCGCTGCACCGACCGCTCTCAGCATCGATGCGGCGCGGGCATGATACTCCTCGAGCCGGCCGAGGCGGACCGGCGGATAGAGCGCGACCGGAATCGCACCGATCCACTGTGCGGCGAAGAACAGGTCGAGAAACTCGGGGCAGGTCGGCAGCACGATGGCTACCCGGTCACCGGCGCGAATTCCCTGGTCATGGAGCGCACTGGCGGTGGTCGCGACGCGCTGCCGCAGGTCCGCAAGCGGCACCCACGTCGGGTTCTCGTGGCGGTCGAGGAAGCGATAGCCGAATCGCGCCGGATCCGAAGCCGCAGCACGCTCGATGACGTCGGGAAGCGTCGGGTTCACGCGGCCTCCGCTGTCTTGCTCGCAATCGTCCGCAGGAGATCGTCGAAGTCGACGATCGTCTCCTCGTCCTCGGGCTCGAAGCAGATGTGAAAGCGATCCTCGATCGCAACGATCAGCGACATGCGCTGGAGCGAGTCGAGATGGCGCTCGAGCGGCCCGCGCGGAACGGGGCCCTCCCACTTCACTTCGTCGAGAAGAATGGCGAGCACGGCTTCACGAACCTGTTCCGGCTTCATGGAGTCCTCCTTGTCCGAGCATATGGAGCGCGCGATTCTCGGAGAGGAGCCGCGTGCGAAGCAGGAATGCGTTGGCGATCGTAAATACCGTCGCGGTCAGCCATGCGCCTGAGACGGCCGGCAGCGCGATGCCTTCGAGCACCACGGCGAGATAGTTCGGATGAGGGAGCCACCGGTATGGCCCCGATGTCACCCGCTTCAGTCCCGGCACCACGATCACGCGTGTGTTCCACTGGCGACCGAGCGTCGTGATGCACCACCACCGCAGCGCCTGGCAACCGATCGCGACCGGCAATGCCACCGGCCATATGCTCGATAGCGCCGCGCGTCCGCGCAACCACGGCTCCACGACACAGCCGATGAGAAACGCGGTGTGAAGCGCCACCATGACCGGGAAATGCTCGCGTCCGACCTCGCGTCCGCCGCGCGCGAAGCTCCACTTCGCATTCGCGGTGCTCACGATCATCTCGAGGACGCGCTCGGCAGCGGTGAGCGCGAGAAGAACGTAGTAGACGCTCACCACTCCACCAGCACGAGCTCCGAGCAGAAGCCCGGCCCGAGCGCGAGCATCAGGCCTTTGGTCCCCCGCGCCGGTCGTGCGCCGGCGATCGTGTCGCGAAGCACGAACAGCACCGACGAGCTCGACATGTTGCCGACTTCCGCGAGCGAGCGCCGCGTGATGGAGAGCTCTCCGCTCGACAGCCCGAGCGCATCCTCGAACGCGTCGAGAACCTTCGGGCCGCCGGGGTGGCAGATCCACGACCGGATCTCTTCGCGCCCGACGCCGACGTCGCGGAGAAACCCGCTCACATCCTCGGCGAGAAAGTTGCGCACCACATCCGGTACGCCGGCCGACAGCACGATGCGGAATCCGGAATCGCCGACGTCCCAGCCCATCACGCGCTCGGTATTGGGATAGAATCGCGAGCGCGTCGCGAGCACGCGTGGCCCGCATGCCGAACGCAGCGTCGCGGCGCGAGTGTTGCCGGTCATCACGACGGCGGCGGCACCGTCGCCGAACAGCCCGCTGGCAATCAGGTTCGGGATCGAAAGGTCGTCACGCTGAAGCGTAAGCGAGCACAGCTCGAGAGAGACCAGCACGGCAACGTGCTCGGGCCAGGCAAGAAGATAATCGTGGACGCGCGCGATTCCGGCAGCACCGGCAACGCAGCCGAGTCCGAAGATCGGGATCCGCTTGACGTCGGGACGCATCCCGAGACGATTGATCAGCCGGGCGTCGATCGACGGCACGGCAATTCCCGTGACGCTGGTGAAAAAAACGCAATCGACATCGGCGGGCGCAAGGCCCGCGAGGCGGAGCGCCTCGCCCAGCGCCTCGGCGGCGACGTCGGTGCCGACGCGAACGTACGCATCGTTGGCATCGCCGAAGCCGGCGAGCTTCGGGTAGTCCTCGATCGCAAGCGCGAGGTAGCGTTCTCCTACGCAGACCGAGCGGTGCAGGCTCTCGAGACGCGCGGGGTTGTGATGCTGCGCGCCCCAGTACGTGCGGATCGCTCCCAGAAGCTCATCCTGGGAGTAGTGATTGGGCGGATGCGCGCCGGCGACCGCAACGATGGACGTCGCCCGGTCCGCAGAAAGACGAGGCAGCGATTGTGGCAGCGCGTCGAGCGTAGCTTCCAGCATCGGTCTGTATCCTCCGCCGTCAAGCCCGCGTTCGCGCCGCAACCGTGGTTGCGAGAGCCGAAGGACAGGTTGCATTGGTGGAGGTCTCCGGCCGCGCGAGCGACGTCAGATCCGCCGGCTTCCGACGCGGAATCCAGTACGGGACGAGCGTGCGGTAATGCGCGAAACTCTCACCGTACTGCGCCGAGTAACGCCTCTCTTTGTGCTTCGGTGCGAGCATGCAGTACGCGGACCATGCGATCGCGACCAGCACGTGATCGGCGGTCCAGACCGGCCCGGACCAGAGAATGAGCGCGAACGCGACGTAAATCGGCTGGCGTACCCATCGGAACGTTCCGCGTGGCTCGAATCCGCGATACGTCGGTCGCCTGCCGCGAATGACCGATCCCCAGCCGAGATAACCGGTCTGCACGCCGAGACCCGCGTCGGCCATGGTCTTGAGAAGCAGCAGCCACGCGAAGCCGTAGACTGCACACGCAAGACCAAGCGCCATGCCGTCCGGATGCCAGCTCCATTCGCCGAACGGTGACCAGAGAACGAACGTCATCAGAAGCTGGAGCGACGCAATCATCGCATACGTGGTCGTACCGAGCGCGGATCCGAGACCGAGCGGAGCCATTCTCGCGAGCCAGCCGCGACCGCGTTTGGAGAGCAGCAGCGAGTGAGCGATCGGAAACTGCGCGAGCAGGAGAAAGTCGGCTGCCGCTGCCGGCCAACCGCGGAACGGACCGAGCCCGAAGCGCATTCCCGACCCGAGCCCGACGAACATCGCGAGAACACCGGCGCCGAACGACAGATGGCAGAGGATTCCCCACGTGAGCGCGACGCGGCGCTGGCCGCGGGTGAACCCGGCAGGTTCGTTCACGATGCCTCCTTTGGCGCGTCCTGGGGGCTATTCGCTGCGGCAGACGGCTCGCGCAGGATCGCAGCGTCTTCGACGGCCACATGAGCCGTCACCTCGACCTCGTCGGCCACCCGGATCAGCCCGAGCACTGTCGGTGCGCTCAAGCCGAATCGCTCGAGCGAAACCGTCGCGGTCAGATCGAAGGACACGTCCGAGTCGTTCTCCCGCCAGTTGTTCAGGCTCGCGACGAACTCCCGGCTTTTGCCGGCAATGGTCAGCGTGCCCGCAATTTCCGCTTTCCGTTTGACGTCCTGCGGATCGAACTCGCGCAGCGCAACGCGGATATCGGGAGAATGCTCGGCATCGAACATCTCGCGCATCTTTGCGTCGCGCGATTCGTTCGACGTGGTCATGCTCGCAACCGGAACCGACAGATCCGCGTCCCACTTGCCCGGTGATGCCGTCGACGGCTGCAGCCGTGTCGTGATCGGAGGGATGCTGCCCTCGAATCCGTGCAGCGACGATGTCCCGGAAAACGCAATGACGCATGTGGCCTTCGGCTGGTCCGCCGCGGCGGCCGCAGTCGCGCCGGAAACCATCAACAGGAAAGTAAGCACCCCCGAAATTCGCATGCCCGTCGATACGCAGCAGAGACGCAGTCTTCAAGAGACGATTCGAATAAAGAAAAATCTTTTGACGAACAGCGTCACAAAGCGCGCAAGAACTTGCACGCCGGAGGTGAGTCTTTCAGTCGCGGGTGCTCGCAACCGCATCGGCAGCGCTCGCCGCATCCACGGCGAAGTAGCGGCCGGGCGTGACGCCGAAGCTCTCGCGAAACAGCTTCACGAACGCGCTCGTGCTCGAGTACCCGGCTTCGAGCGCAACGGTCGTCACCGGCTCGCCGACTCCGAGCCGCTCGAGCGCGCGCAGCAGCCTTACCTGTTGCCGCCAGCGCACGAACGTCATGCCGGTCTCGTTCGGAAACAGCCGCGCCAGCGTGCGTTCGCCGACGCCCGCAAAGCTCGCCCACGCGGCCAGATCGCGATTGTCGGACGGATCGGCGAGGACCGCATCAGCGATCCGGCGCAGCCGCGGGTCATGCGGCATCGGCACTTCCAGCGGATTGACGGGAGACTCGCAGAGCTCATCCAGCAGCACGCCGACGATCCGGTCGCGCTGCGAGGGCTCGATCTTCTCGTCCGACGCATCGCTCTCGTCGATCCGCACGATCCGGAGGATCAGCTCGCGCAGCAGCGGAGAGACGCCGAGCACCGCGCAGCGCGCGGGGGCGTTCGCCTGCGCGAGCGCAGCCGCATCGAAATAGACGGTACGCATCTGCACGCGTCCGGTCATGCGGATCGAATGCACGACCCCCGGCGGAACCCACAGCGCGCGCAGCGGCGGAACGACCCACAGACCTTCGTCGGTCTCCACCGTCATCACGCCTTCGACGGCATAGACGAGCTGCGCGCGGCGATGTCGGTGGCGCCCGAGGCGATGACCGCTTTCAAAATCGGCCGCAACGCCGGAGACGACGTCCGACTCGTCGCCGGAGGCCACCACCGGGGCTTCCTTGCGGTCGGCCCCGGGCGGTTCCGCGCTTTCGTGCGCGCTTTGGCGAGATTGCGACATCGATCGGCAGCATAGGGCAAGACGTGCCGACGGCAAGCGCGATAGCGTAGCGACCATGGCCATCCTGAACATGAACCGCATTCACCGCTGGTACTGCAGATCCTCGCACTGGCGCCGCACGGTCCGTGAGCGGCTGCTGCCGTGGGCGCTCGCGGGGGTCGAGCTCGGCGACCGACTGCTCGAGCTCGGACCCGGGCCGGGCCTGACGACCGACGTGCTGCGCACGCGTGTTCCGGCAATGACCGCCGTGGAGATCGATCGCGATCTCGCCGATTCGCTGACCCGCCGCATGGCCGGGGCCAACGTGACCGTGATCCACGGCGACGCGACGCAGCTGCCGCTGCCGGACGCGTCGATGTCGGCGGTGGTCTGTTTCACGATGCTGCATCACGTGCCGTCACCGGCCTTGCAGGATCGCCTGCTTGCCGAAGTCGCGCGCGTGCTCGCTCCGGGAGGGTGCTTCGCAGGTTCCGACAGCACGACGAGCTGGTTTTTCCGCCAGATCCATCGCGGCGACACGCTGGTGCCGGTGGATCCGGAAACGTTTCCGGCGCGGCTCGCCGCAGCGGGATTCGGCGACGTGCGCGTCAGCCGCGGTTCGGGAGCGTTTCGCTTCCGTGCGCGAAAGCCGCGCATCGCAGCCACGAGCGCCTGATCGACGCCGCCGGCATCGACAAATCGGGGACAGACCCCGATTTCCGGAAATCGGTGTCTGTCCCCGATTTCACCTTGTCGTGCGCCGCTGTGAGCCGTAGAACGCGGCGCTCGCGATGGACGACAGGACGAACACGTTCGACAAGCAGGCACTCGTCGCCGAGCTGCGTGCGCGACTCGCGCAATCGCTCGAGCGCCTGCGGGCTTCGCAGAACGAGGCGCAGTCTGCCGCCGTGCACCCCGAAGCCAGGCAGGAGCATTCCAAGGACATGCGCGCGACCGAAGCGAGTTACGTCGCGCGCGGATTGGCCGAACGCGTCGAGAAGCTTCGCGACGACGTGCTCGCCGTCGAGCGGATGCCGATGCGGGACTTCGACGCGCACGAAGCGGCGTCGTCCGGCGCAATCGTCATCGTCGTCAGCGACGACGATGTGCAATCGACGTACCTGCTGGCCCCGGCCGGCGGTGGCGAACGCCTCGTCGCGGGGCGAAGCGAAGTGCTCGTGCTGACGCTGCAGTCGCCGCTTGGCGCCGCGCTGACCGGTGTTCGATGCGGCGACATGATCACCGCCGAGCTGCCGTCCGGCCGTCATGAGCTGGAGGTCGCCGGGATTTTTTGATGCCAGTCGAAGTCGCAGTCGTTCTAGCGGACATCCGTGAGCTCGAGCGCGGCCTGGACCAGCGGCCTGGCCCAAGTCGGGACGCGCAGCAGCGCGTCTCGATCCGCCGAATCCGGCACGATGAGCTCCCCGTCGTCGATTTCCATCACGAGCACCGGGTCGGGGATGGCCGAGCCAGGCGCAACGCTGAAGCTGTTGTCGTAAACCCGAAGAAACGTCAGGTGAGGCATCAGCTCGATCAGATTGCGCTGTGAGCTGAGGTAGCGCGCGCGAATGAGAGGCTCGGGGATATCGTGGCCACCCGCGGCAACGCGAATTCGCACACGCGAGAGATGCATCTCGGGAGTCGCAAGTCCGCAGTACCACATCTCCACATCGTGCGTAGCTGTTGCCCCGAGAAGCCTTGCCGTAATCGTCTTTCCGCCCAGGGTTGTCTCGAACGCATAGCTGCGCCTGGTCGCGATCGCCGCGTCGAGACGGCGAAGGCCTTCCTGCCACGCCCTTTCGTTCGCCGCGTCCTGCGAGCAACCGGATCGGACAACGAGCTCGCGGGCGAACGTGTCGGGATTGAACCAGGTCAGTTTCTGGCGTTCGAGATGATATCCGCCGATCGAGCTCTTGCCCGCGCCGTTCACGCCGGCGAGCACGAACAGCACCGGCCGTTTCATCAGAAGCCGGTTCCGGCCTTGACCTTGCCGCCGAGCTTGACGGGCTTGCGCATTGCGGTGCGCAACCTGTCGCCCGCATCAGCCTTGAGCAGGACCTCGAGACGCTTGTCGAACGCGCGGCTCAGCGCATCGAAATCGGTTTCGATCTGACGTTCGCGACCACGGGCCGCCTCGAGCAGGGACCGATAGCGCTCTACGCCGAGGATCACTGCCTCGGGCTCGCTGTGGTTGGTGACCATGACGGCGCCCTGCTCACGCACGGTCTTCATCACGCCGCGCCAGCCGCGCTGTTTGACCTCGCTGGCCGGGATGCGCGCAGGAACTTCTACGTCACCAGGAGAGATGGGATCGGGCTGCCGGGCCGTGCTCATGACGGAAAACGTATCGGATCAAGCGGGGGAAAACTAGACTCTTTTGGTATTTTTCCCCTTTTTCCCCGGGACTCAGCTCCAGTTGCCGGCGTGGAAGTCCTGCAGCGCCGTCACCTTGACCCCATCTTTTCCCCGAAGCAGCACGCCCTCGGCGGCAGCCGCTGCGCCGGCGACCGTCGTGAAATACGGCGTGCCGGTTTCGAGCGCCGCGCGCCGCATCGAGAACGAATCCTGGATGCTTTTCTGGTCGCCGACGGTGTGCAGCACGATCTGCACCTTGCCGGCGCGGATCGCATCGACGGTGTGCGGCCCGCCTTCGTAGACCTTGTTCACGCGCGTCACTTCGAGCCCCGACTCTTCGAGCTTGCGCGCGGTGCCGTCGGTCGCCATCAGCGTCATGCCGGCTTCGATCAGGCGCCGCGAGAAGCGGCCGATGCGCTCGTGATCTTCCGGACGCACGGTCACCAGCGCGCAGCCCGAATCCGGCAGCCGGTTGCCGGCGGCCTCTTCGGCCTTTGCGAACGCGATGCCGAAACGACGGTCGATGCCCATGACTTCGCCGGTCGAGCGCATCTCCGGCCCGAGCAGCGTATCGACGCCCGGAAACTTGATGAACGGAAAGACCGCTTCCTTGACCGACGTGTACGCGGGAATGCGCTCCGACGTGAAGTCGAGCGAGCGAAGCGATTCGCCGGCCATCGCGCGCGCGGCCAGCTTGGCGAGCGGCACGCCGATGGCTTTCGATACGAACGGCACGGTGCGTGACGCGCGCGGATTGACCTCGAGCACGTAGACGAGGTCGCCGACGAGCGCGAACTGCACGTTCATGAGACCGATGACGCCAAGCTCGCGCGCCATCGCGACGGTCTGGTGGCGGATCTCGTCCTGCAGCTCGCGGCTGAGCGACCACGGCGGAAGCGAGCATGCGCTGTCGCCCGAATGCACGCCGGCCTGCTCGATGTGTTCCATGATGCCGCCGATCACGACGTCGGTGCCGTCGGAGATCGCATCGACGTCGACCTCGATCGCATGGTCGAGGAACTTGTCGATCAGGATCGGATGATCCGGGGAGCTGCGGATCGCGTTCTCCATGTAGCGTCGCAGGTGATCGAACTCGTGCACGATCTCCATCGCGCGGCCGCCGAGCACATACGAAGGACGCACCAGCACAGGCAGCCCGATGCGGCGCGCAACGTCCTCGGCTTCGGCAACGGTCCGCGCCACGCCGGCCGGCGGCTGCAGCAGGCCGAGCGTCGCGAGCACGGCGTTGAACCGCTCGCGATCCTCGGCGCGGTCGATCGCATCGGGCGAAGTTCCGATGATCGGCACGCCTTCGGCCTCGAGCGCCTTGGCCAGCTTGAGCGGCGTCTGGCCCCCGAACTGCACGATCACACCCTTCGGTTTTTCGCGCGCGACGATGGCGAGCACGTCCTCGAGCGTAAGCGGCTCGAAGTAAAGGCGGTCCGACGTGTCGTAGTCGGTCGAGACCGTCTCCGGGTTGCAGTTGACCATGATGGTCTCGAACCCGGCTTCCTTGAGGGCGAATGCGGCGTGCACGCAGCAGTAGTCGAACTCGATCCCCTGCCCGATCCGGTTCGGGCCGCCACCGAGGATGATGATCTTCTCCCGCGCCGACGGCGGCGCCTCGTCTTCCTCCTCGTACGTCGAGTACAGGTACGGAGTGTACGCGACGAATTCGGCCGCGCACGTATCGACCATCTTGTAGACGGGCTTGATGCCTTCGCTCAGCCGGCGGCGGCGTACGGACTTTTCGTCGGTCGACAGCAGGGTCGCCAGGCGGCGGTCGGAAAATCCGTACTGCTTGGCGAGCCGGAGCTCGTCGGCGGGTAGCTTGTCGATCGAGGTGCGTGCGCGCAGCTCGCCTTCCATCTCGACGATCTGCTGGATGTTGCGCAGGAACCACGGATCGATCTTCGTCGCCGCGAACAGGCGCTCGATCGTCCAGCCTTTGCGGAACGCCTCGGCCACGTACCAGAGCCGCGTCGAGTTCGGCACCGAAACCTTGGCCTCGAACTCCGCGTCGGGCAGCGCCTCGGGCGACTCGAAGCCGTAGCTTCCGGTCTCGAGCGAGCGCAGCGCTTTCTGCAGGCTTTCCTTGAACGTGCGGCCGATCGCCATCGCCTCGCCGACCGAGCGCATCTGCGATGTGAGGCGGTCCTCGGCGCCCTTGAACTTCTCGAACGTGAAGCGCGGCACCTTGGTGACGACGTAATCGATGCTCGGCTCGAAGCTCGCCGGCGTCTCGCGCGTGATGTCGTTGCGAATCTCGTCAAGTGTGTAGCCGACCGCGAGCTTGGCGGCGATCTTCGCAATCGGAAAGCCGGTCGCCTTCGACGCGAGAGCCGAGCTTCGCGACACGCGCGGATTCATCTCGATGATGACCATGCGGCCGTTGACCGGATTGACTGCGAACTGGATGTTCGAGCCGCCGGTGTCGACGCCGATCTCGCGGATGATCGCGAGCGACGCGTCGCGCATGATCTGGTATTCCTTGTCGGTCAGCGTCTGCGCCGGCGCGACGGTGATGCTGTCGCCGGTGTGCACGCCGAGCGGATCGAGGTTCTCGATCGAGCAGACGATGACGACGTTGTCCTTGCGGTCGCGCATGACCTCGAGCTCGAATTCCTTCCAGCCCTCGATCGACTCCTCGACCAGCACCTCGTGGATCGGCGACAGCTCGAGCGCCCAGGTCAGGTAGCGCTCGTACTCTTCCATCGTCTTGGCGATGTTGGCGCCCATGCCGCCGAGCGTACGCGACGGGCGGATGATGACCGGCAGGCCGATCTCGGCCGCCACCCGCCGGCCTTCTTCCATGCTGCCGACGTAACCGCTGCGCGGAAGATCGAGACCGATCGACGCCATCGCGGCCTTGAAGAGGTTCCTGTCCTCGGCCTTCTTGATGGCTTCGATGTTCGCGCCGATCAGCTGGACTCCGTACTTGTCGAGCACGCCGCGCTCGGCGATCTCGAGCGTCAGGTTGAGCGCAGTCTGTCCGCCCATGGTCGGCAGCAGCGCGTCGGGGCGCTCGGCGGCAATGACCGCGGTCAGCGCGTCGGCGGTCATCGGCTCGATGTACGTGCGGTCGGCGAAATCCGGGTCGGTCATGATGGTCGCCGGATTCGAGTTGATCAGGATGACCTTGTAGCCCTCTTCCTTGAGCGCCTTGCAGGCCTGCGTTCCCGAATAGTCGAACTCGCACGCCTGACCGATCACGATCGGCCCGGCTCCCACGATCAGAATGCTCTTGATGTCTTCGCGTTTCGGCACTTTGGTTCAGCTCGCCTGTCTCAGGGTTTTGTCGCTCAGCGCCGCGATGTTCTCGCAGCTCGCTTTCGATCTGGTCTTCATCGACTGCACGAAGCGCTCGAACAGCGCCTCGGCGTCGTGCGGACCCGGAGAGGCCTCCGGGTGGTATTGCACCGAGAAGATCGGAAGCGTCTCGTGCGCGAAGCCTTCGACGGTACGGTCGTTGAGGTTGATGTGGGTGATCTTGAGGCCCGCCGGCAGCGACTTCTCGTCGACGGCAAATCCGTGGTTCTGCGACGTGATCGACACGCGGCCGGTTTCGACTTCGAGCACCGGCTGGTTGCCGCCGTGGTGGCCGAACTTCATCTTGTAGGTCTTCGCGCCGAGCGCGAGCGCGAGGATCTGGTGGCCGAGGCAGATGCCGAACGTCGGCATCTCCTTCGCGAGCTTGCCGACGACGTCGATCGCGCCGCGCACGGCATCGGGATCACCCGGGCCGTTCGACAGGAACAGCCCGTCGACGCCGAGCGCGCGGATCTCGTCGGCGCTGGTCCCGGCCGGCACCACGACGACGCGGCATCCGTGCGCGACCAGCTTGCGCGCGATGTTGAGCTTGAGCCCGTAGTCGAACGCGGCAACCAGAGGACCCTCCGACGGACCGTCGAGATAACCCTTCTCGAGATCCCACGCTCCGCCGATCCAGCGGTACGCGGACTCGGTGGTCACGCCGGTCGCCAGATCCTGGCCGACGAGGCTCGCCCTCTCGGAGGCTTCGCGTACCAGCTGCTGCTCGTCGACGTCGCCGGTTGCGAGCACGGCCTGCTGCGCACCGTGGTCGCGGATGTGCCTGACCAGCGCGCGGGTATCGATCCACTCGATGCCGACGATGCCGTTCTCCTTCATGTAGTCGGCGAGCGAGCGCTGCGAGCGCCAGTTGCTCGGCGCGTCCCAGTGCTCCTTGACGACGAAGCCGGCGAGGTACGGCCGTTTCGACTCGACGTCCTCGGCGTTGATGCCGGTGTTTCCGATCTCGGGATACGTCATCACGACGATCTGACCGTCGTAGGACGGATCGGTCAGGATCTCCTGGTAGCCCGACAGCGAGGTGTTGAAGACGACCTCGCCGCCCACCTTCCCTTCCGCCCCGAAGCCGCGACCGCGAAAGATGCGGCCGTCCGCCAGAGCCAGCGTTGCCTTCACTTGATGTTCTCCTTCGATGCCATGTCCGACCAGACGACCGCGCCGCCGACGAGCGTGCAGATCGCTTTTCCGCTCAGCTTCCATCCGTCGAATGGAGTGTTGCGGCTCTTGGTTGCCATTGCGTCCGCGCGAAGCGTCCAGTCGCGTTCCGGATCGAAGATCACGATGTCGGCCGGCGCGCCGACGGCAAGCGTGCCTCTGCCGATGCCGAGAATCTTCGCCGGCTGCGTCGAGAGCGCATCGATCATGCGCGACAGATCGAGATAGCCGCGCCGCACCAGCTCGAGCGACAGCGGCAGCATCGTCTCCAGCCCGACGATCCCGAACGCCGCCTTGTCGAACTCGCAGACCTTCTCGTCGCGGTGGTGCGGCGCATGGTCGGTCGCGATCGCATCGATGGTGCCGTCGGCCAGGCCCCGGCGGATCGCCTCGACGTCGCTGCGGCTGCGCAGCGGCGGCTTCATCTTGGCGTTGGTGTTGTATTCCTCGACCGCGGTGTCATCGAGCATGAAGTGATGCGGTGCCGCTTCGGCGGTCACGTCGAGGCCTTCGGCTTTCGCGCGCCGCACCATGTCGACCGACTCGGCGCACGAGATGTGCGCGATGTGGAGCCGCCCGCGCGACGTGCGGACCAGCTCGATGTCGCGCGCGACCATCACCGACTCGCCGGCCGACGGCATGCCCTTCAGGCCGAGCTTCACCGAGACCGCGCCTTCGTGCATCACGGCCCCGCAACACAGGCCGGGATCTTCCTCGTGCACGATGACGGGCAGCCGGAACATGCGTGCGTACTCGAGCGCGCGCCGCATGAGCGCGCTGTCGATGACCGGCATCCCGTCGTCGGAGAACGCGACGACTCCGGCCTCGGCCATCTCGCCGAACTCCGCCATGCGCTCGCCCGCCAGGCCGACCGAGACTGCGCCGATCGGGAACACGTTGGCGAAGCCGGCCTTGCTCGCCTTCTCGAGGATGTACTGCGTGACGGCCGCGTTGTCGTTGACCGGATTGGTGTTGGCCATGCACGCGACCGACGTGACGCCGCCGGCGGCCGCGGCGCGCGCACCGGTTTCGATCGTTTCCTTGTACTCGAAGCCGGGCTCGCGAAGATGCACGTGCATGTCGACGAAGCCGGGCGCGACGATGAATCCGGTGGCGTCGAGGACCGGCGACGCTCCGGCGATGCCCGGCATTGCGAGCTGCTTCGGATCGAGCGTGCCGGCGGCACCGATCGAGTCGATGACGCCGTCGGCAACGAGCACGTCGAACAGGCCGTCGCGGCCCGAGGCCGGATCGATCACGCGCCCGCCACGGATCAGCACGTTTCTCGGCGCGTGGCTGTCGCCACGCGATGTCTGCGCGCCGCTGTCGCCACGCGACGTGGGCGCGCGGCTGGCGTTTCGCGAGGTCGCGATTCCTGTCGTCCCTGCCATTACGTTTTTCCTGCTGCTCCAATCCCGCCGATGCTGTTTTCGATCAGACCGCGCGGGCTGCGATCGCCGGCTGAGGCAGCTCTTCCGCCACCGTTGGTGCTGCCATTCGCGAGTCGGATGCCGTGACCGCCGTCTGAAGGACCTCGCTTCCGCGAATCCCGTCCGCTCCCGGCACGATCAGCTGGTAGAGCAGCGCCATGCGCAACGCGACGCCGTTTGCCACCTGGCTCATGATGACCGAATACGGCCCGTCGGCGACCTCGCTCGAAATCTCGATGCCCCTGTTGATCGGGCCCGGATGAAGGATGATCACGTCCGGGCTCGCTTTCTTGACGACGTCGGCGGTCAGGCAGTAGTAGCGCGCATATTCGTTGAGCGACGGAAAGAAATTCCCCGCCTGCCGTTCGCGCTGGATGCGCAGCATCATGATCACGTCGGCGTCACGCACGGCGTCGCCGACGTCGTAGAAGAGCTCGGCGCCGAAGTCCCGGAATTCGTCGGGCAGAAGCGTCGGCGGCCCGCAGAGGCGAACTTTCGCGCCGAGCGTGCGAAGCCCGTACAGGTTCGAGCGCGCCACTCGCGAATGCAGGATGTCGCCGACGATCGTCACGACGAGGTCTTCCCACGGCCGTTTCTTTTTCTGCCGGATCGTCAGCAGGTCGAGCAGCGCCTGCGTCGGATGCTCGTGACTGCCGTCGCCGGCGTTGATGATCGAGCAGTCGACGACGCCGGTCAGGAAGCGCGCCGCGCCCGACGCAGGATGGCGCACCACGATGCAGTCGGGCGCCATCGCCGCGAGGTTTCGCGCGGTGTCTTCGAGCGTCTCGCCCTTGGTCATGCTCGAGGAGGACGTCGAGATGTTGATCGCGTCGGCCGACATGCGTTTCGCCGCGATCTCGAACGACGTGCGCGTGCGCGTGCTGTTTTCCACGAACAGGTTGACGACGGTCTTGCCCCGAAGCGTGGGCAGCTTCTTGACTTCGCGGCGCGAGACTTCGACCAGCGATTCGGCGGTGTCGAGCAGCAGCGAGATATCCGAGGCGGAAACGTTTTCCAGTCCGAGCAGATGGCGACTAGCGAATGCCATTGGCTGCCTCCTCGACGCGAACCGCGTCCGGCGTTCCGAGCTCGGCAAGCTCGACGCGGACCTTCTGCGAACGGGACGTGGGAATGTTCTTGCCGACGTAATCGGCGCGGATCGGAAGCTCGCGATGCCCGCGGTCGACGAGGACCGCGAGCTGCACGGAGGCCGGACGGCCGAAGTCGATCAGCGCATCGAGCGCCGCGCGAATGGTTCGGCCCGTGTAGAGAACGTCGTCGACCAGCACGACTTTGCGGTCGGTCAGGTCGAACGGAATGTCGGTCGGCTCGAGGCGGGCCGTTGCGCCAAGGCGCCCGCCGTCGTCGCGGTAGAGCGTAATGTCGATCGCGCCGACGACCGGCCGGCCTTCGATGCCTTCGATGCGGGCAACGGCTTCGGCGATGCGGCGCGCCAGCGGAACGCCGTTCGTGTGAATTCCGACGAAGCGGACGTCGCGCCCGCCGCCGTTGCGCTCGACGACTTCGTGCGCGATGCGGGTCAGTGCGCGGCGGATGCCGGCCTCGTCGAGCACTTCGACCGACATCTCAACAACCCCCGGAAAAGCTGGAGATTCGGGCGAAAAAAAACCCCGGCGCCATAGCGTCGAGGTTCGCGCGTTCGGGGTCGGGCCGGCAGGCGGCCGTCGTTTTCGACTGCTTCACTCGTGTACCCTTCCCGGCCTCGCGGGGCCGGATTAAAGAGCCTGCGGTGGTCTCGCCGCCGCCGGCAGCCCGATGCTGCCGGGGCGTTGATAGAAAGAACCCTCTCTCGTGTCAACGCTGCCGGTGCGCAAGGGCGGACGGCGAGCAGACCGCGCGGGATTCAGTGCGCGAGCCGAACCGCGGCGGCCGGCTGCTCGAGCGATCGCAGCAGCGCGCCGAGCGCGTGCACATCGGCCGGTTTGATCAGGTGATAGTCGAACCCCGCCTCTTCCGAGCGGCGGCGGTCTTCTTCCTGGCCCCATCCCGTCATCGCAATCAGCGTGACGTGGTCGGTCTGATGCTTGCGGATGCGGCGCGCGACTTCGTGGCCGTCCATGTCCGGCATCCCGATGTCGAGCAGAACGACGGCAGGCTGGAACTTCGGCAGTGCTTCGATCGCGTCGGCTCCGCCGTACGCGACGAACGTTTCGACTCCGAGGTGCTCGAGCAGCGCCGCGAGGCTGTCGGCTGCATCGACGTTGTCGTCGACGACGAGCACGCGGCGGCGCATGAGTGCCTTGACGGTATCGATCTCCGGGCCCGACCGCTCGGCGGCCTCCGCGCGCGCCACCGGGAGCCGTATCGAGAACTCGCTGCCCAGACCGATTCCTGCGCTCGTCGCCGTCACGGTACCGCCGTGCATTTCGACGAGGCGTTTGACGAGCGTCAGGCCGATGCCGAGACCGCCCTGCGCGCGGATCGATCCCTGTGTGGCCTGCGTGAACAGGTCGAACACGCGCGGCAGCATCTCGCGTGATATTCCGGTCCCGTTGTCGCAGACGGAGATTTCCACTGCGTCGCCATCCTCGCGTGCACGAAGCCGGATGTGACCGCCGGCGTCGGTGTATTTGGCCGCGTTGTTCAGCAGATTCGCGAGCACCTGCGAAAGGCGGACGGGATCGGCGTCGAGAAGGATCGAGGTTTCCGGGATCTCGATGTCCAGGCGGTGGGCCGCGGCGTCGATGGCCGGCCGCGTCGCTTCGAGCGCCGCGCGCACGATCGACGAAAGCTCGACCCGTTCCTTGCGAAGGTCGATCTTGTCGCGGGTGATCCGCGAGACCTCGAGCAGGTCGTCGACCAGGCGCACCATGTGATTGACCTGGCGCTCCATCATCTCCGCGATCTCGGCGACCTCGCCGCCGCCGGCGCTCAGGTCTCTCAGGATGAAGACCGAGTTGCGGATCGGCGCGAGCGGATTGCGCAGCTCGTGCGCGAGGATCGCGAGGAACTCGTCCTTGCGCCGATCGTTGATGCGAAGAGCCTTCTCGGATTCCTCCCGGTCGGCGAGATGCTGGCGGATCTGGTACTGGCGCTGACGCGCGCGAAGCGCCGTGCGCGCTGCGCTGACGAGCGCCGCGACGCGCGTCGGCCGCTCGAGCACGGTCACGTTGCCGAGCAGCTCCATTGCACGCGCGACCGCGGCGGAATCTGCGCCGAGCCGCGCAACCACGAGCACCGGCAGATCCGACCACGGCGGCTGCTGCGCGATTCTGAGGATCAGCCGGTTGGCTTCGTCGCCGGCGAGGATTTCCTCGGGAACCAGCACGGCTCCTGCGCCTCTGTCGAGCTCCGCGCACAAAGCCGGAAGACCCGCGAAGCATCGGCAGTCGATCTGCGCCCGCTCGAAGATTCCCTCCGTGAGCTTCGCGTCCTTCTCCGTCGGAGCGAGCACCAGGATGCGAAGCTCGGGATCGGACAGTCTCACCGATCCTCTCCCGACCCGTTGTTGTCGTCCGGCCCGACCATGGCCGGAGTACCGGTGAGGATGCCGCGGAAATTCCTGAGCGGCTCGCCGATCTGAATCCCGCCGTTGCCCATTCGGAATTCGCGGATGGATCTCTCGTGCGCGCCGTCGCGCTTCTTGACGACGGAAATCGCCTGGCGCACCTCGCCGCAGGCTTCGAAGTAGCGCATCAGCACGACGGTGTCCGCAAGATAGCTGGCGTCGACGGGCGCCTGCATGTGACTGCCGATGAGTCCCTGGTGCGCGCTGATCAGAACCGTCGCGACCTGCGCCTGCCCGAGGTACGAGAGCAGCTCGTGCAGCTGCACGATCAGGAACTTTTCGCCCGGCATCGCGTTGAGATAACCGTTCAGACTGTCGATCACGACGACACAGGCCTGCCGGTCCTCGACGGCTTCACGAACGGCGTGCGTGAACTGTCCCGGTGACAGCTCGGCCGGGTCGATCTGCTGCAACGTGATCCGGCCGGCGTCGACGTGCGGCTCGAGGTCCATGCCGAGTCCGGCAGAGCGGGTCTTCAGCGTGTGCAGGCTCTCGTCGAAGATGAACATGGCCGCATGCTGCCCGCGCTCGGCAGCCATCCAGCTCAGCCGCGTCGCGACCGTCGATTTGCCGGTACCGGGCGCGCCGACGACCAGCGTGCTGGTTCCCCTTTCGACTCCACCTCCGAGAAGCTGGTCGAGCTCGACATGTCCGCTCGACAGCTTCTCCGGCGCGCGCGGCGGCCGGTGGTCCTTCGCCACCAGTCGCGGGAAGACTTCGATTCCGCCGCGCTGGATCACGTAGTCGTGGAATCCGCCGCGAAAATGCATGCCGCGATACTTGACGACTCGCAGCCGGCGCCGGTCTGCGCCGTAGTCGGGATTCATCTGCTCGAGCAGCACGACGCCGTGCGCGATGCTCTGCACCTGCAGGTCGTGATCCGTGCTCGTCATGTCGTCGAGCAGCATCACGGTGCATCGCTTGCCCGAGAAGAACTGCTTGAGCGCAAGGATCTGCCGCCGGTAGCGAAGCGGGTTTCCGGCCAGCAGCCGGAGCTCGGACAGCGAATCGAACACGGCACGTACAGGCTTGCTGCTTTCGACGTCTTCGAGGATTCGGCGCGTAGTCTCACCGAGCTCGACCTCGGACGGATGATACATCGTGTACTGCTCGTCCGGCTGCAGGCTGTCCTCGGACGGCATCATTTCGCGCACGGTGACGCCGTCGAGCGACCATCCGTGGGAGTCGGCCACGGCGTGCAGCTCCTCGGCGGATTCGGAAAGCGTCACGTAAAGCACCGGCTCGCCGCGCCTAGCCCCTTCGAGCAGGAACTGAAGAGCCAGTGTCGTCTTTCCCGATCCGGGAACTCCCTCGACCAGATAGAGCCGGTCCGGCGTCCAGCCTCCGCCGAGCACGTCGTCCAGCCCGTGGACTCCGCTTGCGGCCATTGGACGATCGCTACGCGAGGAATTGGTTGTCATTGCGAACTCCGGCTCGGACAGGTCGGGAGACTGAAGGCCCCGACTTTCATAGCCTACGATCGGGTGTCGCTCCAGACGTTTTGACCCAGGTGCTTGTCGACTTTAGCAGCCGGCCCACGAAAAGGCGCAGGCCGCACCGATGACGCAGCTGGACAAGATAAACTGCCGTGACGATCCCCCCTGACGGGATCCGCGCAGAAGAACGCGAGTGCGGAACATGGGGACAGGTACGGACCTCGATGCCCGTACCTGTCCCGTCTTTCAGGCGCGACGCTGGGGACGAGCGCCGCCGAACGACCTGGTCGAACGTGCACGGCCCGGTGTCGCAGGCCTTGCAGGCGCGCTGCGCATCGGCCTTGCCGAGGCCGGCTCGATCCTGGCCGTGTAGTCGAAACCTTCGAGCTTGCGGCGCTCGATCGCGCCCTTGCCGAGGTCGCGCTCGATCTGGCGCATGTCGCCCTCGTCCTCCGGCGAAACGAACGTGAGCGCTTCGCCTTTGGCCGATGCGCGGCCGGTGCGTCCGACGCGGTGGATGTAATCCTCGCTTCGCATCGGAAGATCGTAGTTCACCACGTGGCCGAGCGAGTCCACGTCGATGCCGCGAGCGGCGATGTCGGTTGCCACCAGCACGCGGATCTTGCCGCTCTTGAACGCATCGAGCGCAGCGGTGCGCTGCCCCTGCGAGCGATTGCCGTGGATCCGGTCCGCACGGATTCCGTTTTCGGAAAGAAAACGCGCGAGACGGTCGGCGCGATGCTTGGTGCGCGTGAACGCGAGCGCATCCTGGACCATGTCGCGTTTCAGCAGCTCGATGAGCAGCGACGACTTGCGCGACGAGCACACCGGGTAGACGTGCTGCGTGACGCTCTCGGCCGGCGCCGACTTGCGCTCGGTTCCGATGCGCGCCGGCTCGCGAAGCATCTGGCCCGCGAGCTTGGCGATTTCCTGCGGAACGGTCGCACTGAAGAACAGCGTCTGCCGCTCGCGCGGAATGCCCGTGAGGATCCGGCGCACGTCCGGCAGGAAGCCCATGTCGAGCATGCGGTCGGCTTCGTCGAGCACGAGGATCTCGACGCCGTCGAGACGCGCATGGCCCGCGCGAAGATGATCGAGAAGCCGTCCCGGAGTCGCGATCAGCACGTCCACGCCGGAGCGCAGCGCGAGCCGCTGCGGCTGCATCGAAACGCCGCCGACCACGACCGCCGCGCGGATCGGAGTGCCCTGCGCGAAGATCTTCGCTTCGTCGAGGATCTGCGCGGCGAGCTCGCGCGTCGGTGCGAGCACCAGCGCACGGGTTCCCTGGCGGCGCGGATTCGCGATCAGGTGATTGAGGATCGGAAGCAGGAACGCGGCGGTCTTGCCGCTGCCGGTTGCTGCACAGCCGAGCACGTCGCGACCGGTGAGGGCTGCGGCGATGGCATCGTTCTGGATCGGAGTAGGAGACTGGTATCCGCGCGCATCAATGGCGCGGAGAAGGCTCGGATGAAGTCCGAGCGACGTAAAAGTCATTCGTTGGAACCTTGGGGCCGTCGGGCTTTGCGGCCGGACGGCAAAAAAAGCGAGATTCGATGGGACTGCGAAATTTGGCGGGGCGCAGGACCGGAAAATCGATGTGTACGGAAGAGATCGAGACTGATCGGCTTCGTAAGAACCGGAGGCAGGATCATGGCAGCCCCGTGCTGCCCTGTGCATGCACCGTACGGGGGATGGGCCACGCTGTCAATGGCGAGCCGTCGGGCGAACCGTCGGAGGTGCGTGGATCAGGCAGCGGTCAGTGGATCAGGTTCCCGACCCGCTCCAGCCGCGGCTTCCACGTATCGTCCCAGAACGAAAAGTAGATGATGAAGGCCTTGCCCTCGATGTCGCCGATCGGCACCGGTCCCCAGAACCGGCTGTCGGAGCTGTTCTCGCGATTGTCGCCCATCGCGAACACGTAACCGTCCGGCACCGTGAACGGACCGAAGTCGTTCATCGAGCCGCGGCTGTGGGGATCGTGAAACGCGTACGGGTCGTCGATCTTTTCGCCGTTGATGTAGACGACCTTGTTCTTGACCTCGATGGTCTCGCCGGCGATCGCCTTGACGCGCTTGATGTAGTCCTTCGAGCGGTCGGCGGGATACAGGAACACGATGACATCGTCGTGCTGGGGCTTGAAGACCTGGAAGATCCGCTTGGCGACGAACGGGATGCGGATGCCGTACGCGAGCTTGTTGACCAGAAGGTGATCTCCGATCTGCAAGGTCGGAAGCATCGAGCCGCTCGGGATCTTGAACGCCTGGACGATGAACGTGCGGATGAACAGCGCGAGCAGCAGCGCGGTGCCGAAAGCCTCGACGTATTCGCGGAACGTCGACTTCGCCGGCGGCATCTCTGCCTTGGCCGCGGCTTCCGGCCGGCTCGGTCTGGTCGCCACGTACTGGCGGACCGCATCGGCGTCGGCCTTCTCGCGGGCCGCCTTGTCGGCGACCGGGTCCTGTCGTTTCTTACTCACCGACTTTAAGGATCGCCAGGAATGCTTCCTGGGGAATCTCGACGCTGCCGACCTGCTTCATCCGCTTCTTCCCTTCCTTCTGTTTCTCGAGCAGCTTGCGCTTGCGCGAGATGTCGCCGCCGTAGCATTTGGCCGTCACGTTCTTGCGCATCGCCTTGACGGTCTCGCGTGCGACGATCTTGCTGCCGATCGCGGCCTGAATGATGATCTCGAACATCTGCCGCGGAATGAGCTCTTTCATCTTGCTGCACAGGTCGCGTCCGCGGAGGAACGCGCGGTCACGGTGACAGATCATCGAAAGCGCGTCCACTTTTTCAGCGTTGATCAGAAGGTCGAGCTTGACCAGCGGCGACGTGCGGAATCCGACCGGCTCGTAGTCGAGCGACGCGTATCCCCGCGACGTCGATTTCAGCCGGTCGTAGAAGTCGTAGACGATCTCCGACAGCGGAATGTCGTATTCGATCGCCGCCCGGCCCGCGGTCGGGAAGCGCAGGTCGGTCTGGGTTCCGCGCTTGTCCTCGCACAGCGCGAGCACGCCGCCGAGGTACTCGGCCGGCACGTGGATGGTCGCCCGGACGTACGGCTCCGCAATCGAATCGACGCGCGCCAGGTCCGGAAGCTTGGCCGGGCTGTCGATCTCGATCGACGTGCCGTCGCTGAGCTGGACTTCGTAGATCACGGTCGGCGCGGTCGTGATCAGGCTGAGGCCGAACTCGCGCTCGAGGCGCTCCTGCGTGATCTCGATGTGCAGCAGCCCGAGGAACCCGCAGCGAAATCCGAAACCGAGCGCCGTCGACGTCTCCGGCTCCGACGAGAACGACGAATCGTTGAGCTTGAGCTTCTCGATCGCGTCGCGAAGCTGCTCGTAGTCGGCGCTGTCGACCGGATAGATGCCGGCGAACACCATCGGCTTGACGACCTTGAATCCCGGCAGCGCTTCGACGCCGGTCTCGGCGGCAAGCGTCAGCGTATCGCCGACCTTGGCTTCGGCGATGTCCTTGATCGCGGCGGCCACGAAGCCGACTTCGCCCGGACCGAGGGACGCAACCTCGACCGGTCCGGGCCGGAACACGCCGATACGCGTCACGTCGTATTCGCGCGTCGCCTGCAGAAGACGGATCCTGTCGCCCTTGCGGACGGTGCCGTCGAGCACGCGAACCTGGACGACGACGCCGAGGTACGGATCGAACCACGAGTCGAACACGAGCGCGCGCAGCGGCGCCCCGGCCGTCGTCTTCGGCGGAGGAACGTGTTCGACGATTGCCTCGAGAACCTTGTCGACGCCGAAACCCGTCTTCGCGCTGACTTCGACGGCTGCGGACGCGTCGATGCCGATCATGTCCTCGATCTGCTGCCGCGTGCGCGCCGGATCGGCCGCCGGAAGATCGATCTTGTTCAGCACCGGAACGATCTCGAGGTTGTGGTCGAGCGCGAGATAAACGTTGGCCAGCGTCTGGGCCTCGACGCCCTGGCTGCAGTCGACGATCAGCAGCGCGCCTTCGCAGGCCGACAGCGAACGCGAGACCTCGTAGCCGAAGTCCACGTGGCCCGGCGTGTCGATCAGGTTGAGGATGTAGGTGAGGCCGTCGGCCGCCTTGTAGTCGAGGCGCACCGCCCTCGCCTTGATCGTGATGCCGCGCTCGCGCTCGAGATCCATGTCGTCGAGCATCTGCGCCGAGCTGTCGCGTGCGCTGACGGTGCCGGTCAGCTCGAGCAGGCGATCGGCAAGCGTCGACTTGCCATGGTCGATGTGCGCGATGATCGAGAAGTTTCGGATTCGGGAGACGGACATCTGCTGTCGGCGGGGAATGAATCGCGGCCGAACAGAGTCCGCTACGGCCTCGACCGGAAGAAGTCAACCGTCGCGGCAAGACCTTCATCGAGAGCGACCATCGGCTTCCAGCCGAGCACGTTCGACGCGAGATCGTACGACAGCACGCTGCGCCGCACTTCGCCCTCCTTGGCCTCGGCGTGCTCCGGCTGGATGTCGACTCCCGTCACACGGCGGATGAGAGCATGGAGCTCGACCACGTTGGTTTCCGTGCCGGTTCCGATGTTGACCGCGCCGCACCACGACGACTCGAGCGCCGCAAGGTTGGCGCGCACGACGTCGCCGACAAAGACGTAGTCGCGCGTCTGCAGCCCGTCGCCGAAGATGCGCGCGCCGCTGCCGGCAAGAAGTGCTTTCGAGAAGATCGCGACGACGCCGGCCTCGCCGTGCGGATCCTGGCGCGGTCCGTAGACGTTCGCATAGCGGAGCGCGACGTAGCGGATGCCGTAGGTCCGGTGGTAGTACTCGAGGTAGTGCTCGCCGGTCAGCTTGCTGACGCCGTACGGACACACCGGAACCGTGGGATGCGACTCCGGAGTCGGAAGCTCGGCGACTTCGCCGTAGACGGTGCCGCCCGAGGACGCGAAAAGCACCGTCTTCGTTCCGGCCTTGCGCGCCGCTTCGAGCAGGCGAAGAAAGCCGAGCACGTTGACGTCCGCGTCGAACACCGGATCCTCGACCGAATGGCGCACGTTCATCTGCGCCGCGTGATGGCAGATCGCGTCGGGCCGCTCGCTGGAGATCAGCTCGGAGGCTTCGCGGCTGCGGATGTCGAGCGCGTGCAGCACGGCGCCGCCGGGAACCTGCCCGGCCTTCCCGCTCGAAAGGTTGTCGATGACCACGACGTCGTGGCCCGCCTCGAGGAACGCTCCCGCCAGATGCGAGCCGATGAAGCCGGCGCCCCCCGTGACGACGATCTTCATGACGCCAGTTTCTTCTTGAAGTAGTCGATGGTGCGCGCGAGGCCTTCGTCGAGCTGCACCTTCGGCTCCCAGTTGTCGAGCACCCGGCGGGCCTTGGTGATGTCGGGCTGGCGCACCTTGGGATCGTCTTCCGGCAGCTCGCGAAGCACGATCTTCGAACCGGTTCCGGCAAGGTCGCGGATCTTTTCGGCGAAGTTCTGGATCGTCATTTCGGACGGATTGCCGAGATTGACCGGCGTCGTCTCATTGGACCACAAAAGCCGCGTCAGGCCTTCGACGAGATCGTCGACGTAGCAGAAGCTGCGCGTCTGCGAGCCGTCGCCGTACACGGTGATGTCCTCGCCCTTGAGCGCCTGGCACATGAAGTTCGGCACCACGCGGCCGTCGCGCATGCGCATGCGCGGCCCGTAGGTGTTGAAGATGCGCGCGATGCGCGTCTTGACGCCGTGGGTGCGGTGATACGCCATCGTCATCGCTTCGAGGAACCGCTTGGCTTCGTCGTACACGCCGCGCGGGCCGATCGGGTTGACGTTGCCCCAGTATTCCTCGCGCTGCGGATGCACCAGCGGGTCGCCGTAAACTTCGGACGTCGATGCGACCAGAATGCGGGCATTCTTCTCGCGAGCAAGGCCGAGTGCCTTGTGCGTGCCGAGCGACCCCACCTTCAGCGTCTGGATCGGAAGCTCGAGGTAATCGACGGGGCTTGCGGGCGACGCGAAGTGCAGGATCGCGTCGAGGGGGCCCTTTACCCAGATGTAGTTCGTGATGTCCTGCTGCTGGAACGAGAACTTCGGATTGGAGAACAGGTGCGCGATGTTGTCGCGGTCGCCGGTCAGCAGGTTGTCGACGGCAATCACCTCGTGCCCGTCGGCCAGATGTCGCTCGCAAAGGTGAGAGCCGATGAAACCTGCGCCGCCGGTGATGAGGATGCGTCCCATGTGTTGCCTTCTCGCATGCCGGGCCATGCGACCCGCACTTCTGGACACCGGGCCGTGCGGCCCGGGCTGGGTTATTGCGGGATGCCGCGTCCGATCGGGTAGTACGTGAATCCGCGGCCGTGCATGTCGCGCGGCTCCCAGAGATTGCGGCCATCGAAGATCACCGGCGATTTCAGCATCGACTTGATGCGGTCGAAGTCGGGATGACGGAACTCGTTCCACTCGGTGACGATGCACAGGCCGTCCGCGCCCGGCAGCGCGTCGTAGTTCTTGGTGCAGTACGTGACCTTGTCGCCGAAGAATCCGCGCGCAACTTCCATCGCCTCCGGATCGTGCACGTTGACGGTCGCGCCCGCTTCGAGCAGCGCCTCGACGAGCCCGATCGACGGCGCTTCGCGCATGTCGTCGGTGCGCGGCTTGAACGCAAGGCCCCAGACCGCGAACGTACGACCGGACAGGTTCCCGTTGAAGTGCGCCTTGATCTTGTGGAACAGGCGCTTCTTCTGGAAATTGTTGACGTCGTCGACGCTGCGCATCAGCGAGAAGTCGAGACCCGCTTCGGTCGCGGTGTGGATGATCGCGCGAACGTCCTTCGGAAAGCACGACCCGCCGTAGCCGAGTCCCGGATACAGAAAGTGCATCCCGAGCCGGCGGTCGGTACCGATCCCCTGCCGCACGGCGGATACGTCTGCGCCGACGCGCTCGCACAGGTTCGCGATCTCGTTGATGAACGAGATCTTGACCGCGAGCAGCGAGTTGGCCGCGTACTTGGTCATCTCGGCGCTGGCGTTGTCCATGACGAGGATCGGCGCGCCGCCGCGCACGAACGGCGCGTACAGGTCCTTCATGATCTCCGCAGCGCGATCGCTGGCGGCGCCGATCACGACACGGTCTGGCTTGAGGAAGTCCTCGATTGCCGCCCCTTCCTTCATGAACTCGGGGTTGGAGACGACGTCGAACGGATGCGACGTGCTGTCGGACAGCACCTTGCGCAGCGCCTGCGCCGTTCCGACCGGCACCGTGCTCTTGGTGACGACGATGCGGTAGCCGTCCATCGCGTTGGCGATGTCGCGCGCAGCCTGGTGCACGTATTTCATGTCGGGGGCGCCGTCGTTCTCGCCCTGCGGCGTGCCGACGGCGATGAAGCAGACGAGAGAGTCGCCGACGGCCTTCTTGATGTCGGTCGTGAACGTGAGCCGGCCTTCCTCGACGTTGCGCTGGATCAGCTCTTCGAGGCCCGGCTCGTAGATCGGGACCTCACCGGCCTTGAGGCGCGCGATCTTGCGCTCGTCGATGTCGACGCACGCCACGTCGTTTCCGCTCTCGGCAAAACAGGTTCCCGCGACGAGGCCGACGTAGCCGGTCCCGATGACACAAATCTTCACTCGCCCTTCTCCTCAGAGCCGGAAACAGCCTCCCGCAAGGCCTATCCGGTCGAATTTCAAACGCCGGAGGCTACCCGCAACGCTCCCCACCGGCAAGTGCCGATTCGCAAAGATGTTTCGCGAGGTCAGCCGGGTTGCGCGGCGGCCGGAGCGGCGCCTGCCGCGTCCCGATCGGTTGCCGCGAGATCCTCGGCGATCACATAGATCGGCTTGTTCTGGCTCTCGTGGTAGGTGCGCGCGAGCATCTCCCCGAGAAGCCCCATCGTCACGAGCTGGACTCCGGCCATCACGGCGAGGCTCGCCAGCACGAGGATCGGCCGGCCGGCCAGAGGATGGCCGAGGAAGACCTTCTCGAACCCGAGCATCGCGAGAATCGCGAGGCCGGCGCCCCCGATCACCACGCCCCAGACACCGAACACGTGGATCGGCCGCGTCGAGTAGACCGACAGGAACTTGACCGTCACGAGGTCGAGCACCACGCGCACGACGCGCGAAATCCCGTACTTCGACGTACCGGCTACGCGCGGCCGGTGATTGACGACGATCTCGTCGACACGCGCGCCGAGGTCCGCGGCGATCGCCGGAATGAAACGGTGCATCTCGCCGTACAGCCGCAGGCCGCGCGCAATGTCGCCGCGGTAGACCTTGAGCATGCATCCGTAGTCGTGCACGTGAACGCCCGTGATCGCGCGGATCAGCCAGTTGGCCGTCATCGACGGGATGCGCCGGCTGACGAAATCGTCCTTGCGGTCGTGCCGCCAGCCCGAGACGAGGTCGCAGCCCTGTTCGAGCCTGGCGATCAGGCGCGCGATGTCGCGCGGATCGTTCTGGCGGTCCGAGTCGAGCGTGACGACGATGTCACCGGTCGTCCGTTCGAGCCCGGCAGCAACCGCCGCCGTCTGGCCGAAGTTGCGCCGGAAGCGTACGACGCGCACGTGCGGGTCCTCGTCGCGGATGCGACGCAGCGTCTCGAACGATCCGTCGCGCGAGCCGTCGTCGACGTAGATGATCTCGTAGCTGCGGCCGAGATCCGCAAGCGCGGCGGTCAGCTCCGCATGCAGCGGCACGAGGTTGTCGACCTCGTTGTAGACCGGCAGCACGACGGAGACGTCCATCAGTTTTCCTTTCTTTCTTCGGACGCGACCGTGCGTCAGCTCTGGAAATCGGTGATCGCCATGAACTGGCGGAAACGGGTGTCGATCTCGGAACGCTCGAGACGCCGCAGGCGATTGAGCCCGAAGTCCTCGACGGTAAACGACGCGACGACGGTTCCGAACACGATCGCCCGCCGCAGTGAGCGGCTGGTTACCTCGCCGTCTGCCGCGAGGCTGCCGAACAGGCCGCCGGCAAAGCTGTCGCCGGCCCCCGTCGGATCGACGACGTTTTCGAGCGGAAACGCCGGCACCGCGAAGATTTCCTGGTCGGAGAACTGAAGGGCGCCGTACTCGCCGCGCTTGACGATCAGGTGCTTCGGTCCCATCGCGAGAATCTTGCGCGCGGCGCGAACCACGTTGCCTTCTTTTGCGAGCAGAAGCGCCTCGGAATCGTTGATGCTCAGCAGGTCGACCTGTGCGAGCAGCGTGCGCAGCTCGGCGGGCGTCGAGTTGATCCAGTGGTCCATCGTGTCGGCGCCGACGTACTCGGGCGCCTCGAGCTGCGACAGCACGTCGGCCTGCAGCGTCGGCATGATGTTGGCGAGGAACACGAACTCGCTGCCGCGATACGATGCCGGCAGCTTCGGCTGGAAATTCTCGAAGACGTTGAGCTTGAGATCGAGCGTGTCGCGGATGTTCAGGTTTTCGTGGTAGCGGCCGGTCCAGCGGAAGGTTTCGCCGGCGCTTTCCTCGAGGCCCTCGATGTTGATCCCGCGCTCGACCAGGAACCGGCGCTCGGCCTCGGGGAAATCCGCACCGACGACGCCGACCAGGTTGACCGGCGCAAAGAAGCTGGCCGCCACCGAGAAATAGCTGCACGCGCCGCCGAGCACGTCTGTCGCGCTGCCGTTCGGGGTCTCGACGTTGTCGATCGCTACCGACCCCACTACGCATACCGATTTTGCCATGTTCCTCCCCCGTTTCCTTTCCCGCGTCCCTGTAGCCGCGTCTTTCTGTGTGCGGGCCCTCCGGCCGCTTCTATGTCAGGCGTCCGATCAGAAGCTTCAGCCGTTCGCGCGTGGCTGGCGGAATTGCCTGCGGCGACGTGATGACGGCGTGGTCGAGCGCGCGACCGCAGTTGCAGGTGCGGCGGACGGCTGCAAGCCCCGCCGCGATGCGCACCACCGCGCGGCGCGCGAGCTCCACGTTGGCCTCGAGCACGGCGAGGATGTCGGTCACCGCCACGTCGTCGGTTTCGGTCCGCCAGCAATCGTAGTCGGTCGCCAGCGCGATGGTCGCGAAACAGATTTCCGCCTCGCGCGCGAGCTTGGCTTCCTGGAGATTGGTCATGCCGATCACGCTCGCGCCCCAGCTCCGGTACAGGTGCGACTCGGCGCGCGTCGAGAACATCGGCCCTTCCATGCAGACGTAGGTTCCGCCCTCGTGCACGGTCGCGCCCGCATCGCGCACGGACTCGGCGACGAGCTTCGACAGCGGCGAGCAGAACGGATCGGCAAAGCTCACGTGTGCGACGCAGCCTCCTCCGAAGAACGTCGAGATGCGCCCGCGCGTGCGATCGATGAACTGGTCGGGCACCACGACGTGCCCCGGCGAGATCTCTTCGCGAAGACTGCCGACTGCCGAGATCGAGACGATCGCGTCGGCGCCGAGCTGCTTGAAGCCGTGGATGTTGGCCCGGTAGTTGAGCTCGCCCGGAGCGAGCCTGTGGCCGATGCCGTGCCTCGGCAGGAACGCGACGCGCTGGTTGCCGAGGCGGCCGACGACGTACGCGTCCGACGGCGATCCGAACGGCGTGTCGAGCACGGTTTCGTCCGCATGGACGAGGCCTTCCATGCGGTACAGGCCGCTTCCGCCGATGATTCCGAGCAGTGAGGACTGGGCCGTCATGGCTACGTTTCAGCCGCGCACGAAGCGCACCGCGGGGCCGGCTTCGATCGACAGAACCGGCACGGAAGGAAACAGCTCTCCATCGACGGTAAACGACTGCGGCTCGTCGAATTCGATGCGAACGGACCTGGCGATGTTGTCATACAGCGTATCCAGACCTGCGGGAAATCCGCGACGGAATCGCGGCAGGCGCGAGAACAGCTGGCCGGGCGTCGCGGGTCCGGCAAGCACGTGAAAGTAACCCTGCTTGCGGCCGCTCAGGTAGAACGGCTTCACGCCGAGCCCGATGTGCTTGACCGAGCTCGCGAGCACCAGCGTGTAATGGTTCCACGGAAGCGCTTCCCCGTCGCATTCGGCCTTGCCGCCGATTTTCGGAACGATGCGCTCGATGAGCTTGCCGCCTCGCAGCCACGAGATGCCGCAGCGAACCAGAATCGCCGCCGCGCTCGCGGGCCCCGGATTGGAGCCTTCGTAGTACTCTTCGAGGAAATGCGTGATCAGGCCGGCGCCGACGATGCTGCCGTAGATCGTTCCGTTGACGCGCAGCAGCGGACGCGCAGACGTCACGAATTCGCGACGCGCGCGGTAGCCGGACATGACCTTGCCGAGGAACGCTTCGGGGCGCACGGGGCCGCCGATTGATCTCGACACGTTGTTGATGGTACCGCCGCGCAGCGCGACGAACTCGGGCAGGTGATCCTCGCCCCACACGCGAACTGCGCCCGAGATCGCGTGGCACAGCGAGCCGTCGCCGCCGCTGACGGCCAGCACCTTGAACCCGCGCGCATGGAACCGGTGCAGCGTCTGCTCGAGCGATTCGAGATCCGGCGTCGCAACCACCTCGCCGTCGGCGCCGACGACCGCCGCAAGATGCGAAGTGATCTCCGGGTGGGCCCGATTGCCGGACGCACGGGGATTGACGATGACGCCGATGCCGGGCATCGGCGTCTCAGCTGCCGCGCGCCGCGAGCTGTCCGCAGGCCGCCTGGATGTCGCGGCCGCGACTGGCACGAACCGTGGTGTGGATGCCCGACGCCAGCACGCGTTCCTGGAACGCGAGCACGCGCTCGTCGTCCGGCCGCCGGTACTCGCAGCCGTCCCATTCGTTGAACGGAATGAGGTTGAGCTTGACGGGCAGGCCCGCCAGCAGCCGCACGATCGCATCGGCGGCCGCAAGGTTGTCGTTGATGCCGGCCAGCAGCGTGTACTCGAACGTGATGCGCTTGCGGCGCGGAAGCTCGAGGCGGCGGCACGCGCCGATCAGCTCGGACAGCGGGTAGCGCCGATTGATCGGCATCAGCCCGTCGCGCACGTCGTCGATGGCCGAACCGAGCGAGATCGCGATGTGCACGTCGGTCTCGCGCACGAGCCGTTCGAGCTGCGGCACCAGGCCGACGGTCGAAACCGTGATACGGCGCGGCGAGATGCCGAGACCCCACGGCGACGTCATGATCTCCAGCGCGCGCACGAGGCGGTCGTAATTGGCGAGCGGCTCGCCCATTCCCATGAACACGTAGTTGGTCAGCAGCTCGGGCGCGGCGACTTCGCGTCCCATCATCACCTGTCCGACGATCTCGAACGGCTCGAGGTTGCGCACCAGGCCGAGGCGCGCCGTCGCGCAGTATCCGCAGCCGAGCGCACAGCCGACCTGGCTCGAGATGCACAGCGTGGTGCGCTGGTCGCGCGGAATGACCACGCTTTCGACGACGCGCTCGTCGGCGAGGCCGACGAGCAGCTTGCGCGTGCCGTCGTTCGACTCGCGCAGCAGCGCGCGCGACGGCCGCGATACGTCGAAATCCTCCTCGAGCGCGCTGCGCAGCACCGCCGGCAGGTTGTGCATGTCGGCGACGTCGCACGGCGGCCGGTTGTAGAGCCAGCCGGCAAGCTGCGACGCGCGGTACGCCGGAAAGCCCCGGGCCTCGCACCACTGGCCGATCTCTTCGAGCGTCAGCGAGCGGATGTTCGTGCGGCGCGTTGCCTGGACAGCTCGTTTCGCAGTTTCGGGCACGACTCCTTGCGGAGTTCCCTGCGCAGCGCGCGGCGCCGGGCGATCGGGCAGCGGATCACGCACGAAGTCCTCGCTGGCTGCGGGCTCGGGCTTTTCCGTTGCCGTCATGTCGGGTGCCGCGCGGATCGCAGCCTCAGCGCCCCTGGATTTCGAGCGCGTTGAAGAAGTAACCGATCTCGAACGCCGCTGTCTCGGGCGCATCGGACCCGTGGGCCGCATTGCGCTCGATGTTGGTGCCGTAAAGCTTGCGCACGGTACCGGCCTCGGCCTTGGCGGGGTCGGTCGCGCCGAGCAGCTCGCGGTGCCGCAGGATCGCGTTCGGGCCTTCGAGCGCGGAGACGACGACCGGCCCTTCGGTCATGAACGTGCAGAGGTCGCCGAAGAACGGACGCGCCTTGTGCACCGCGTAGAAGCCTTCGGCCTGCACGCGCGTGAGCTGGATCATCTTGGTCGCGACGATCGTGAGCCCGCCCTTTTCGAAGATCGAGAAGATTCCGCCGATCGCGTTCTTCGCGACGGCATCCGGTTTTACGATGGAAAGCGTTCTTTCGGACATGTTCCTTTTTCCTTGAGTTGTGAGTGTCAGCCGCGCATGACGGCGACGAGCGTTTCTCCGAGCTCCGCGGGGCTCGGCGCGACCTTGATGCCGGCGGCTTCGAGAGCCGCGATCTTTTCGGCGGCCGTGCCCTTGCCGCCCGAGACGATCGCGCCGGCGTGACCCATGCGCTTGCCCTCGGGCGCCGTCTTGCCGGCGATGAAGCCTGCGACGGGCTTTTTCATGTTGGCCTTGATCCACGCGGCCGCATCGATCTCCGCAGCGCCGCCGATCTCGCCGAGCATGAACACGGCGTCGGTGTCGGGATCGTCGTTGAACATCTTCAGCGCGTCGATGAAGCCGGTGCCGATGATCGGATCGCCGCCGATGCCGATGCACGTCGACTGGCCGATGCCGCGCAGCGTGAGCTGGTGGACGCATTCGTACGTGAGCGTGCCGCTTTTCGAGATCACGCCGACGCGGCCCGGCTTGTGGATGTAGCCGGGCATGATGCCGACCTTGGCCTGGCCGGGCGTGATGATGCCGGGGCAATTCGGGCCGATCAGGCGGACGGGCTGGCCTTCGAGCGCGCGCTTGACGCGAACCATGTCGGCCACCGGAATGCCCTCGGTGATGCAGACGATCAGCGCGATGCCGGCGTCGGCGGCCTCGAGGATCGCATCGGCTGCGCCGGCGGGCGGAACGTAGATCACCGAGACGTCGCAGCCCTGCTGCTGGACCGCATCCGCGACCGTGTCGTAGATCGGCACGCCTTCCCAGGACGTTCCCGACTTTCCGGGCTTTACGGCGGCGACCATCTGCGTGCCGTAATCGCGGCAGCCGGTCAGGTGGAACTGGCCGGTCTTTCCGAGACCCTGCGTGAGCACACGGCTCCTTGACGAAAGAAGAATCGACATTGCGTGTTTCCCCTTCGCCTTAGTGGAGCTTGCCGGCGGCTTCGACCGCGCGGCGCGCGCCGTCGGCCATGTCCGCGGCCGTGATGATCCCGAGTCCGGACTCGGCGATGATCTGCTTTCCCTTCTCGACGTTGGTGCCTTCCATGCGCACCACCAGCGGCACCTTGACGCCGACCTGCTTGGAAGCCTCGACCACGCCTTGCGCGAGCACGTCGCAGCGCATGATGCCGCCGAAGATGTTGATGAAGACGCCCTTCACGTTCGGGTCCGAGAGAATGATCTTGAAGGCTTCGGCAACCTTCTCCGCGGTGGCGCCGCCGCCGACGTCGCAGAAGTTGGCCGGCTCTCCGCCGTGATGATGGATGATGTCCATCGTCGCCATCGCAAGGCCTGCGCCGTTGACCATGCAGCCGATGTTACCGCTCAGCGCGATGTAGGAAAGATCGAATTTCGCGGCCTGCCGCTCCTTCGGGTCTTCCTCGTTCTCGTCGCGCAGCGCGCGGATGTCGTCGTGGCGGAACAGCGCGTTGTCGTCGAGCGAGATCTTGGCGTCGAGCGCGAGCGGGCTGCCGCTTTTGGTCTCGACGAGCGGATTGACCTCGACGAGCGACGCGTCGATGCCGACGTACGCGTTGTAGATGCCGTGGAAGA